>NZ_BAABCW010000004.1:0-283934 GCF_039539305.1 Aquimarina addita
CATAATTTGGAATATGGTCACTAAAGGAATCCCATATCAAAATCCAGAAGACTATCTCTACCTCGACCAAAAAAGAAAACTAGGTCTGGTCAAAAGAATTAGAAAACAAATTGATAAATTTGGATTATCTAATGATGATTTGCAAATAACTGTAAATCAGTGATGTATTTTTACGTTAGTCAGAATTAAAAAACGGAACTATGATAACATTAAATCTTAAAGAAAAAACCTATGAATTCCCAAAATTTAGAGAGCAACTAGTTGAGTTTCTGAAAATATACTTGGCTATTAAACCACTTCAATTTTTTTATAAAACTAAATCGGAAAATACTATAAATCAACTAAAAGTTTTACCTAATGGGACTATTGGCTATGAATTATATAAGATGCTCGACAATAATAACCTTAAAGTAATACCTAAATTTGAAAATCATGACTTGAAACACATAATACTTGGATATGGAATGACATCTATTGAAGAAATTAAAATGCAGGCTTATCTATTTGGAAACGGAAATAAAACAATTTTTTGCATCCTTTTTTTAGCTTCTGGATTGATTTTTCCTGAAGAATGGAAATCATTTTATAAAGAGTTTAAAAAAGGTAAAAAATCAATATACATACACGATTTACAATTTAAAGAAACAATAACAAAACAAACTGAAATAATAAAAACTACCTACAATAATGGCTCCTATAATTAATATGGGTTTTAGTGTTTAATCTAAAGTTTATTGTCTATTTAGTTTGTCGTCAAAGATTTAAATTTAGTATTTTAGAAAATATAAAAACAAAACATAAATTTTAGCTAAGTACTGTCTCGAAAACCTGTGATTTTTTGCTCCCACACTACGCATAGCTAAACGTTGTAAACTATTAGTAAGATGAAAATATCTCAATATCTATTACATAATAATACACCTCAATGTAGAGAACTTGAGATAATACCTACCATTACTATAAAAAACAATCG
This sequence comes from Aquimarina addita, assembly GCF_039539305.1. Taxonomy (NCBI): domain Bacteria; kingdom Pseudomonadati; phylum Bacteroidota; class Flavobacteriia; order Flavobacteriales; family Flavobacteriaceae; genus Aquimarina; species Aquimarina addita. The sequence continues at coordinate 974 of NZ_BAABCW010000004.1, forward strand.
TTTAGTTGAAAATTACTATCAGGATTATAAAACTAAATCTAAAATGAATTGGTTTATAAACGATCGGAAAGGTGAGGTAATATTCTTTGATGAAAACGATTGTGAATGGTTAAGCCCCTGCTTTATTAGAAATAAAAATGAACTTTATGGATTTTCACTAATTGAAAAAAGCAATTCTAAAAAAATTTTTTTGACGAAAGTAAAAACGCAAGTAGACTTTGAGTCATTTGAGCCCATTGGAAGATTTTATGCGAAAGATAAAAACCATTTTTATTATGGCCCTGGAGGAAAAAAAATTAAAGAAGATTACTTAGAATTATTTTTTGACGAAACATATAGAGAAGAATGGAATGAATTATATCCTGATAGAAATATTCCATCAAAGATTAAACGATGGAATTCAAAAATAGCGGTTTCCAATGAGAAGGTTTATTGGAATGGTATGTTAAAAAAAGACATTCATCCCAGTTTAAAACGAATCACTAAGTTATATTGGGCTGACGACTATTCAGTATTTGAATATGATTTACAAAGATTAAAAAAAATAGATCAATTTGATAGAAAGACCTTAATTTATAAAAATTTTATTAATAAGAATGGCTCAATAGTTAGTTTAATAACCGATATAAATAAACCTGCATATTGTTACAATGGTAATCTTAAACCAAATGAGAAGTATGATTTTAAAAAGTTTACTCCTCTTTTTGAAGAATTAAGAGGAAAAATAAGCAATGACTTTTGGTGGTATAAAATGGAAAACAGTTTACAAAACGATGTATAAAACATAGCTAATAAGTGCTAAACCGATAGGTTTGTGTATATTTAAAAAGTCCGCCTAGTTTTTAATTTGGCTTTTTAAAAGAGAAAATTAAAAACAAAATATAAAAATTCGGCTCTGCGCTAATCCGAAAAGTTAGTGTCCTTTTGCACGCTACGTTTCATACACTGTACCGTTAAGTACAATAACTCATTAAACCCAAGCTTTAAACAATAATAAAAACTTAATATTCCATCAAAATATAATAGAAAATGAAAACATATATTTTAATTGTATTGACTATCTTGTTTGTAGGTTGTAAAGATAAAATAAACAATACAGCTGAAAACAAAAAAAATCCAGTAAGTGTTAAAGAAATTAAGTATGTAAATGCGGAATCAGGCTTAAACTATAGAGACAACCCGAAAGGCAAAAAGCTCGGTAAATTCAACTTTAATGATAAATTGATCATAGCATCACACACGGGTATTTTTCAAACGGTCAGTGATGGACCTGATTCTATTAATGGCGAATGGGTTAGCACGCTAATCAGTGATCAAGAGGTATATATATTGAGTAGTTTTCTATCAGATATCAAATCTAAATCAACAGCTGAAATCAATTCTGAAATTGACTCCTTGAATGAGGTGGAGATAAAGAAAAGTATTGCGGAGGAACTTAGTAAGTCTACGCAGCAACGTATGGATGAATATCAATTTATAAAAGAAGAGTATTTAAACTCCTATAAAAACAGGTATAAAGACTTACCTCCTGGCAGCAGGATGCTTGAAAGCATGAAACTTGAAGAAAAATGGACTGAACAAGTAAATGAAGATATCAAACCGGTAAAAGACACTGTTGTTGTAATTGATGAAGTTAGTTTACTAAAAAACTTAAAATCAAATAGAGTTTTTCTAATTGATACTGCAGTTTTAAATTTCCATCAAAACGAAGTGATTTTAAGTAAAGAAAGTATGCTATTTAATCGCCACTTTCTCTCCACACAATTAGGAATTTTATTACTAAGAAATCTCAAAAATGTGGAATTCATTGGTAGAAAACAACGTGTATATTTCATCAGTTATGCATACGGTCAGTCTTTGCTCGAACTATTAGATGTTCAGAAATTTGTGTTCAAAAACTTTTGCTTCTATTATCCACCTAGTGAGTACGATCTTGAGCAACAAAAAGAAAACCTAAACAAAGAAGACACACACTATGCTGCTATTGAAATCAGCGGAGGGCATGGCAAGTTTATTAATTGTAATATCAAAGGTGCTTTTTTAGGAGCTGACATTTATAATATTTATGATGATGAAGGCATAACCTTTGAAAAATCTACTTTCACTAATATTCAGAAAAATGTAATAGCGTTGAATACAGCAACGAATATTGTTTTTAATAATGTAACAATTCGTAACAACGATTGTAAGTCAGTTTTTCAGATGAAGGAGGATGAAGGTCTTGGTTCTCACGGTAATGAAGAAATTAGTATTAACAACAGTTTAATTAGTGACAATAAAACCAAAAAACTAATAGGGTTCGGAAAAAGTTTTGACAATAGAGTTATGTCAAGTAATGTAAAGTTTAGAAAATGTAAAATTCAGAATAATAGCTTTCAAAGAACTTTCTTAGATTTTAACTATAAAGAACAAAGAAATGCTGCATTCTATAACTGTAAAATAACTAACAATAAAATATTTGATGATTATGAAGGGTATTCTCCTTTTTTCCTGAGTGGTAACCTGGATTATTCTGTTAAATTTAACAACACCTCATTTAAAAGCAACGATTGGAAAATTACTAAAGAAGAGCGTGAAAAATATTTTGAATAAAGAACACAATTCAAACAATATATATAATAAATTACTGTACTTAACATAGTATCATAATATATGAGTATTGACAGTGAATGTCAGCTATTTCGAATTTTACCTGCTGATTTATCTGATAAAATAGAGCGTAGTGTTTACAATAGAAAAAAGCGCAAATTATTTCCTTTTAGAAAATCGCTTCGCAAAGAAATTGGTATTGAGGTTGAATCGGTTTCAGCGCTGTTATAGTGTTGACAGTATGCCTGTAGAAGTTTGTAAATTATCAAGAAGCTCCAGAAGTAAAATATGCAAAGATCAAGACTTTAGTTTACCTGAAAAAGGTTATTGTGCCAGTCAATCAAGCCATTATTATGGTTATAAACTTCACGCTGTTTGTTCTGTTCAAGGTTTTATAGAGTATGGATAATAGCCCTACTTCTGTACGTGATATTAACTATTTGAAGGATGAAAAACATCAATTAAAGGATTGTGTACTACTTGGTGGTAGAGGGTATTTATCAGCATAATATCAACTAAACTTATTTGAGCATCATAATATTAGCCCTGAAACTCCTATGAGGGTTAATCAAAAGAATTATAAAGAACAACCTTATAATTTCAAGAAATCCAGAAAACGTATCGAAACATTATTTTCTCAACTTTGCAATCAATTCATGATTCGAAGAAATTATGCTAAATCTTTTGAAGGGTTTAAAAATCGAATCTTATCTAAGATCACTGCAATGACAGTTATTCAATACATCAACAGGTTTGAATTCAATAGAAACATCAATAATTTGAAAATTAATATTGTCTAAATGCACAACGGGTTATTATAATAACTTAGGGTACTGCTTTTACATTGTTACTATAATTAATGCGGGAGCAAGTGCTAGACCGAAAGGTCTGTGTATTTTAACAAAGTCCGCTAAATATAAAATTTGGCGTTTATAGGAGAAAAAATAAAAGCAAAATATTTATATTTAGCTAATTAATAAAGTAGAACGATAGTGCTTATCACCTGCCCTACATTTCTTATACTGAACGTTAACGATAATTTAACAAAACTAAAACTTACCAATGAAATTGACACTAATTTTGATGATTTCCATAATACATTTAAGTTGTTCTCAAACTGAGATGTCTGAAGAAGAAATTTATAAGATTGTTCAAAACCACTATGATGAAGACCAATTTTTCGACAAACCCGAAATACAAATTAAACTAATAAAAGACCTGGATTCAGAATACAAAGCGGTCATTGTAAATGTTGAAAATGAAAAATACGCTTATGGTTTTGTAAATAAAAGTTTAAAAAAATACAATCCTTTTCAAGAATTTGATAAAAAAAAAGATAGGATAACTCACGCTTCTAGTTGGGGGATTCAATTAATAAAAACGATTAACGGTCAAACAAATAAAGAGAAACAAGTTTATTCAACTTTTTTAGGAATAATACCATACGAAGGGTATTCTAAAGTAGAAATGAGTTGGAACTGTAAACAGGCTGAAACAATAGAATTAGTAGATAGAAAATATTTTATGTTTACATATCCTAAAGGGAACATGAGAAGATGCAACACAATATATCTAATTAATGATAAAGGAGAAAAATCTAAAGTTGAGTACAAAAACGGAAAATTCGCCTTGAACTAAAAACTATTACTAACAATGGCTTCTATGTAAAGCCCTTTCCCTAGTCCTATTTAAAGTGTTGAAATGTTTTTATTATAATAACTTAGGGTACTGCTTTTACATTGTTGCTATAAAAAATAGCGCAAGTCATTGCTAACACGAAGGCTTGGGCATATTTGGAAAGTCGCCAAATTATTAAATTTGAAAATTCGGCTTATGTTTAATCCGAAAAGTTATCGTTTGTTTTCAGCGCTACTTTTCAAATACGAAGCCGTTATGCGTAACCACTCTATAAAATGGATAAGTCAATTTATACAATATTATCAATTCTCTTTTTTGCAGTTTCTTGTAATACTAAAAAGGAGAATCAAAAACTTGAAAACACAATAAAAAGCAACACAGATTTATCAATTGTATTTACGGCATCAGAACTGAAAAGTAAGAGTTTAGAAGAACTACGGCTAATCAGAAATGAAATATACGCAAGAAAAGGTTATGTTTTTAAAAGTGAAGTCCTGCAAAATCATTTTGAAAATAAGGAATGGTACGTCCCTAAAGAAAAAGAAAAAATAACTCTTTCTGAAAATGAAAAACATAACGTTGATTTGATTAAACAAATCGAAGCTGAAAAGAAAAAAGAATTCACTCTTACTAAGCCTTCAAATGAAGATTCATCAAAATATAGTGATACAATAGTCGTAAATTATAAAGACAACAAAAAGATATTAGATATCTTAACTCTATTTCCAGAAACTAATATGGGGAGTTGGGATTGGAGTCAAAAGGAACGAATTGATTTAGTTAACGAGATTAAAAAAAATAATTTTTTCATTGATATTGACCCTATATTTTTGAACATAAAATACGTAGAGCCCAATACAATTGGACTAAGTGTTATTGATGGATTTTGGACTTTATCAGTATATGATATTGACTTAAATACGAAACTTGTAATTACAAATAACATTGTAGGTGATGGAAATTCTTTTACCGCATATAAATTAAAAAATCAGAAACTTAAAATACTGAATCTTGATACAATTTTTGGAGATTATTTTAATAGTTTACTGAAAAATAACTCAGAAGGGTGTGCATCTTTACTAAATGAGAATGAAATTACATTCGATTATGACTTTAGCCATCCAGAGTTTATAAAAATATCATCTTGGTATTTACATAAAATAGAAACTGATTGCTTTAAAGGAAATACAATAATTTTAAAATTGAATAAATCAAAAAGCTTATTTGAAACCAAAGAAGTTCTTTGGGAAGAAAACAAATAAGGCAACGCATAATCGAGTAGACAGCTCTCTCTATAATTGAGGAGAGTGCACCTCTCACACCAATAAGCGTAAGGGTCGGGTTCTTGGCAGTTCGTTAATGATGTTTAATTTTCTGATAATATTCCTGTAAGCTGTTACGTTCAAATTTGGCACTGTAGTGGGTAACTGTTATGTGTTTTTCCTTTACTTTCCCTAAGTAATTGGCTTATAATAAATTGTCTTTAATAGTCTACCTGAGGTGCGGTATTCTTTCTTTTTGGTTTTGCTATCATAGTTTAAAACACCTTTTTTCACCTGATAAAAGTAAAAAGCTTTTTAAAATCGTAACAATAAAACTAGATATTTTATACTTTAATAAGCAGTTAAAAAATTACTTAGAACCAAACTTATCTAATACGGAAAGAATATCGCCTAAAGATTTTCCTTTTTCAGACAGACTGTAATAAACCTCGACTGGAAATGAATCTACTTTTCGTTTTGATATCAAATCAACATTTTCTAAATGTTTAAGACGTTCTGCAAGAACTTTTTTTGATATTCTAGGAATTTCCCTCCAAAGATCATTAAATCTAATATCCTGATTATTAAATAAAAAATATAAAATAGGTGGTGTCCATTTACCTGATATCATATCTAAAGCTTTTTTAAGTCCACAACCTTCAAAATCTTCATATTTCATATTGAACTCATTTAATAAGATTACCAAAAAGTAACCCTCGTTAAAAAAAAGAATTTACTTTTTAAATTTATTCAAAAATATAAAAATAATGAGAATTCAACTCTGGCGAAATGCTACATTGAAGTTAACGATAAACAGAATTAATTTTTTAATAGATCCAATGCTAGGTGAAAAAGGTTCTTTTGGTTTTTTCCCTTGGACAGAAGATAGAAAAATGAATCCTTTAGTAAACCTTCCTTTTACTAAAGAGGATCTTACTCGGGAGTTAGAAGCTATTGACGCGGTAATTGTTTCACATCTTCATCCAGACCATTGGGATGAAGCAGCCATTAGATTATTAGATAAAACAATACCTCTGATTTGCCCTAATGAAATTGCTTCAAAAATCAGATCATTTGGTTTTTCTAATGTAAAGGAAATTAGCAATTTTTTATCTTTTAGAGGTGTTAAAATACATCTGACTTCAGGACAGCACGGCACTGGGGAAATAGGCAATAAAATGGGGAAAGTCAATGGTTTTGTTTTGAATTATTTAAATAATAATATCTACATTACAGGAGATACTATTTGGTGTAAAGAAGTACAAAATACTATTAATAAATATCACCCAAAACACATTATTGTTGCAGGAGGAGCTGCTACATTTTCTTTTGGGAATCCAGTTACTATGACATCAGACGATATTAAAAATATCGCATCTTTCGCAAATGAATCTAAAATTTGGATTACTCATCTTGAAGCTATAAGTCCTTGTAAAGAAAATAGAAGTTACTTGATAGAGTTACTGAAATCATTTAACTTGGAAAAGCAATGTCGCATATTAAAAGATGGAGAAAAGTCCTATTTAATTAACTATCGTAAATAGTACAAATGATAAAAGGGTTATGCCAAGAAAGCACGAATCAATAATAATCTAAATAATAGAATTTAAATGTTTATTATTAATCTAACCTATAAGACAGAATTGGAAAAAGTTGATCAGTATATAAACGCCTTTTTTGAATTTCATTAAAAATAGAAAACTGGAAAAAATAGTTGACAAATATCTTGACGAAATAGTTTCGTTGGAGATAAATTCCTTACCGATAAGAATAGAACCTGAAATGGCAGAAAAAAATTCTGACAAAAACCAGGAATGGAATAATTGGTTTCCTATTCAAAGCACAATTACTGACATTGGATTGAACTTCTATATCATAATGACATGCTTGTCATAATAATAGAAAATAAAGGTCATATAATTGTTGAAAGAAAATTAAATTTAACAGGTACAAAACAAAAATTCTGGTAAATATAGATTTTATTTGGCAAAATGAACGGTCGCAAATCACACGAGAAACTATTTATTCTCAAGAAATAATAGAAAATAAAAAGTGAAATTTCATTATTAAATAGATATTATCACGACTAGTTAACAACCAATATCTATAAAAAAAGCAAAGCGAAATGATGCATTTCGCTTTGCTTTTTAAAAACTTAATATGTATAAAAAATTATGCCGAATTACGACTGGCATTAATATTACCAAACAAAGAACGAGTTACCATTTTTTCATAAATTTCAAGTTCCTGAGCATTAATATCACCCGATCTTATAATTTCCTGAATTTTTTTCAAGGCGTATTGTTGTATTGTTAATAATGGCAATACAATATTTTCACGTATGTCAATAGATGCCTTTCCTGCAGGTTCATTCTCCATTAACTCCTTATATCCTGCTAACTCAAGTAAAAGTCCCTTAGTTAATTCGTATTCATCATGAATAATCGTCCAGAAAGCTCCATATTCCGTATCATCTTTCATGTATGCTGTTAGCGCAAAAAATGATTTGGTTAGACTCATCATACTATTTCCTACTAAGGTTCTAAAGAATGCAGAGTCTTTATACAACGCGGTTACTCTATCAAACTCTCCACGCTCTTTTAACGTTTTTAAAGCAGTACCTACTCCATAGAATCCAGGTACATTCTGTTTTAATTGGCTCCAACTTCCTACAAACGGAATTGCTCGTAAGTCATTAAAATCCAATGAGCTACTTTTACTACGTTTAGAAGGTCTACTTCCAATATTTGCTTTTCCATAGTATTTGAGCGTGCTCATATGCTCTAAATATGGTAAAAATTTAGGATGATTTTTAAAATCCACATAACTTTGATAGCTAATATCAGCTAATTCCTGCATGGTTTCCTTATTTTCTTTCGAAAAGAGGTTTTTTTCATTTGCAGTAAGTTCATTCTCTACTCCTGCTCCTAATAATTGTTCCAGATTATATTGACAGGAATTTAACGTTCCAAAATTAGAGCTTATCGTTTGTCCTTGCACTGTGATCTGAATTTCTTCATCCTCTACAGTTGGTCCTAATGATGCGTAAAATTGATTCGTGTTTCCTCCTCCACGCGCTGGTGGACCACCACGACCATCAAAAAAGATTACTTTAATATCATATTTTCTGGATATTTTGGTCAGTGCTTCTTTTGCCTTAAAAATACCCCAATTTGCCATTAAATACCCACCATCTTTAGTACCATCAGAGAATCCTAACATAATTGTCTGTTTCATTCCTCGACGTTTTAGATGCTCCATATACACTGGATTACTGTACATAGACTCCATTACTTGATCTGCAATCCGAAGATCTGGTACGGTTTCAAACAATGGAATGACATCTACAGTAGGATGTTCCCAATCACAAAGCCTAATCATAGCAAAGGTTTGCATAATATTAAGCACACTCCCATTATTACTGATAATATAACGGTTGGCTCCTCGCTCACCATTATTACTTTGTATTGTTTTTATAGCGTATATAGATTCTATAGTCGCCCTTGTCATATCATCATCAAAAATAGATGGATCTAATGCCCCATTTGCACTGGTAAGCATTTCAATCTGTTTATCTTCTGATAGAGACTCATAGTTATCAGGAAAAAAACCTAATCCTAATTCATTAGTCTTTCTTACTACTTCTGTAAGTACTTTATGATGTACTCTGGAATCTTGTCTGATATCAAGGGTTCCAAAATGAAAACCAAAAATCTTTATTTTATTAATTAAATCCTGTAATTCTTCTAAAAACAATGACTGATGATTTGTTATCAATTCTTCTCTAACTTCTAATAAGCCATTCATCAAAGTTTCTACAGATAGTGGCTTTGCGGTTTTTGCATAATAGAAATTATCATATAACGCTTCCTCTAAAACCATTAATTTATCCTGAAGATTACCAAAGGTAATTCTACGCTTTAATTTACGTATATCCCTGTAGTAATTAATTAAAATAGTTTTACGAAGCCTTTTTGCTACTTTTAGTGTTGTTTCTGTAGTAACAAATGGATTACCATCTCGATCTCCACCTGGCCAAAATCCAAGATTGATTAAATCATTCTCCAGATCTTCTCCTTTAAAAATATTTTGTTGTATGTAATTATATATTTTACTAACAGAGTGGTAAAATACATTCTCCAGATACCATATTAAACTTACCGCTTCATCATAAGGTGTAGGCTTCTCTTTTTTGAAAAAAGCAGTTTTACCAAGCTGCGCCAATAATTTTTTAATCATTTGCGAATCATTCTGAGTGATCGCAGTATCAAGATCATGAATGATCCCTAAAACAGTTCCTGGATAGAATTGAGTAGGATGTGCGGTTAATGTAGGTCTGATCTTAAAACGTCTTAAATATTCTTTAAGCTCATCTAATTGTCCTTTTGCTTGCGCCTCTTCTTTTATACTTCTTAGCGTTCCTCTGCCATCCATATTATTAACACTAGGAAATGCAGCATCTTCTATCGCATCAAATAATACAACCTGGCGTTCTATATATTGTATAAATCTGAATAACAAATCATGTTTCTCCTTTTCTGAAGGATTATTTTGATATAAGTTAAAGAAATTTTCTACTATTTCTGAAGGGTTTTGCCTTTGCTCATATCCTTTTTCACACACTTCTTTAAAAAGTGGTAGTAGCACCCCTGTATTTGTAATTTCATCGAAAGGAAGGGTAATAAATATACTATTGTATATCTGATACTTAGTAAGAACATCGTGGTTAAAACGTTCTATTTTTGGTTGTCTTGCCATAATTGCAATTAATTATATGCTGGTTAATATATTATTTATCCTTATCATCATACCATACCTATATTCACTGAACAAAAAAATAAGTTTTTATAGTGAATCTAAAATAGTTGGTAGACAATGTTCAAAGATACCAATAGCTATAGACACTGAATGAACAATTAATTAAAAAAATGAAAATTTATTCAAAAAAGCATTTAAATTATTAAATCCTAATTGAAAGCTTACTATTTTTCAGATTTTTATACTAATCAGTATCGTATCTTATCTATTGAATATATGTTAATAATGAATCTGGATCTACTGCATTAAAAACCCCTTCAAGATATAATTCTTAAAGGGGTTTCATATACTAAAATCGTCTATTTACAATTCCTGAAAAATAGAATGCATCAGACGTTTCTTATCATTAATACTTTCTTCTAGCGATATCATAGTTTCAGTACGGTATACACCATCAATATCATCTAATTGAAAAATAATATCTTTCGCATGATTTGTATCCTTTGCTCTTACTTTACAGAAAATATTAAATTTTCCAGTGGTAATGTGCGCAACGGTAACAAATGGTATCTCGTTGATCCTTTGTAATACAAATTTAGTTTGCGATGTATTCTGAAGATATATCCCAACATATGCAATAAAAGAATATCCTAATTTTTTATAATCTAATGTTAATGAAGAACCTTCTATTATACCAGCTTCTTCCATTTTTTTTACACGTACATGAACTGTTCCCGCAGAGATTAATAATTTCTTTGCGATATCCGTAAAAGGAGTACGGGTATTTTCGATCAGCATATCTAATATTTGGTGATCAACTTCATCTAATTTAAACTTTGCCATAATAATTCTATAAATTTTCCCGATTATTTATATTGCAAAAATAACAGAAAAAATATCTATTCATATATTTTTTTCTAACTTTTTCTCAATTTTGTTGAGAATAATTCATCATTTAGGCAAAAATTTAACAGCTTAGCTCCTTCGATCACCTCTACTGTAACGTTTTCGCAACGTATCTCTCTTTTGTTACCTATAATTTCTCTATGTCCATAAAATTTTTCCAAATTCGCAATTTTTACGATTTTAGGAATGAATTTTATGCTTTTTTCGGATAATTCTTCAACATACTGAATTGCGATATCGACATTTCTACCATTGAGCATAATATCTCTTACAATAATATCATAAAAACATTTTCCGTTTTCCGGAATTTCAAAATATCGCTTGTATCCTTCTCCAGAAATAGTATCTCTGTTTGCTATGTATTTAATAGCAGTAATTAACGAATAAAAAATAAACTCACGGGTTTTCTCTCGATCATAATCGGTTGGATAATGACCTGCTTCAAACAGTATAGTGGGAATCCCCAGAGAAGTCAAGGTATCACCAACACAATTAATATTAAAGCCATCATCATATCTACCTACACAATTTGGTATATATTCCTGTAGTACCGTGTTCATTTCGGCAATAATTTCCATCGCTATTTTCCTGCAAGGGACTATAGCTCTCTCTACATCTCCCGCAGGAGATAAAAACGATACTGTTGCAGAGTGACTAGACGTTCCTGCACTAAAAATAGTGCGTTGTCCATGCAAATTAAAGGCAACATCTGGTTGCACCCGTTGAATAAGGTCACTAAGTATGATACTTTCACGCTGAGTTTTATTTTGTGCATCTCTATTAAGATCTACTTGATTATGATTTAGCCTTGTATAAGCTTTTGCTCCATCAGGACTTAACATAGGTACTATATATAATGTACAAGTAGTAAGAATTTCCTGTGAAAACTCATTAGACCTATCAGATAACACATTAATAAGATCAAATATAGCTTTAGTCGTTGTACTTTCATTACCGTGCATTTGTGACCAGAATAACAATTTTTTTGGCCCATTACCTAAAGTAATTAAATCAATAGGTGCATTATTCTCTGAATATCCTAATCGCTCAATAATCCACTTTTCTGATAATTTAGTGAGTAATGGCGAAATGTGCTCCAAATGAATATAACGACCTGATAAAGATGATTCCTTATATGTAGTAAACCAGTTTGATAATATGTTCATGGTATAGCTGCCTCTATAATTAATAAACGAAATTACTATTGTTTCATGAGTAATCATAATATAGAGTCAAGTTTTACTTGTGTAAACAAAGTCAATGTTTACAATTGAAAACAACTAATTTTCACAAATGTAAACATTAACACCAAGCCTTTATGTTTACTATTGTTAACAGTTATTATATGGTATAACACTTAGGTATTGAGTTATTAACAAAAATTTATTTAATAAAACTTTTGATGCATAAATATTTATTAAAGAATACTTTATATCACTTAAACTAAACTTTAACTTTATATATAATACTTCTATTTACATATGTAAACAACTTAATCTTTTTAATTTGTTTACATTTGTACTATATAAACCAATTAACCTTTGTTTACAATGGTAAACAGTGAAGATTTCGGAAAGAGAATCCAAAAAATAATGGATCATTATGATTTATCTGCATCAGCGTTTGCCGATTCATTGGCTATTGGAAGGTCTTCTATTTCGCATATTTTATCAGGAAGAAATAAACCCAGTCTTGACTTTGCTATGAAAGTTGTACACACCTATTCAGATGTAAACTTCTATTGGTTATTAGAAGGTAAAGGAACTTTTCCTCCTTCTGAAAAACCTTTGACAAAAATTGAAAAGGTTTCTGACACCACACCGATTGCTAAGTCTGATCCTATTCCTGAGGATATAGCGCCTCAAAAAGATTTATTTTCGCAACACGCTCAAAAAATAACTGCTCCTATTCTGGAATCTAATAAAAATCTTGATAATCCTAATCTTTCCAGGCCACACGTTACTCATAAAAAAATAAACAGGATAGTTATTTTTTATTCAGATGGCTCTTTTGAAGATTATCAGAATAAAGAATCTTAACAACTTTTATCCTAGTTATAAGAATTTCTATTTTTTTACAATTATTTTAGTCAACTGTTACCATATATTATGACCTTACGTTTATTTTTATTCTTCATTTCTTTATCCATATTTGGTTGTTATCATCAAGAACGCAACTGTACTGATTTTCATACAGGAACATTTGAGTTTGAAACTTATCTTAACGGTAAAATGATTACTACTCAATTTTTTAGGAATGATTCTATAGAGATTGATTACTTTCTTGGCAAAAGTGATACCGCTAGTATTCGCTGGATTAATGATTGTGAATATATTGTAAAAAAACTGCACCCCAAGAATATGTCTGAAGAGAAAGCTATCCATATGAAGATCATAAACACAGACAAAGATGTATATATGTTTGAATATGGATTAGTAGGCGATCTTAAAAACAAACAGAAAGGAACTGCTAAAAAAATAAAATAATGTTCGAGATTTTTGCATCAGCAGACGCATGGATAGCACTGCTTACGTTGACATTTCTAGAGATTGTATTGGGTATTGATAATATAATCTTTATATCGATTGCTTCTAGCAAATTACCTGATAATCAACAACAAAAAGCGACCAATATCGGATTATTATTAGCAATGGTGATGCGAATTATTTTGTTATTCGGGCTTTCCTTATTAATTGCAATGGAAGCTCCTTTTTGGCATATCAATCTGCCTTGGATTCAGGCCGGTGTTAGTGGTCAAGCACTTATATTATTTGGAGGAGGTTTATTTCTACTTTACAAAAGTGTACATGAAATTCATGAGAAAGTAGATGAAAAAGGAGAAGAAGAGAAAGCTCTTAAAGAAAAAAGCGCCACCACATTATCTAAAGCTATTATGCAAATCACATTAATCAATGTTGTATTTTCTTTTGATTCTATATTAACAGCGGTAGGTATGACCAATGGATTAAGTGATAATCCTAATGACGCATTGCTTTTAATGGTTATAGCCGTTATAATTTCTGTATTAATCATGATGCTTTTTGCCACTCCCGTTGGTAGATTCGTAAATAAACATCCATCTGTACAGATTTTAGGATTGTCCTTTTTAATTCTGATTGGATTTATGCTTATCGCTGAGGCAGCTCACTTAGCTCACCTACAAATATTTGATTCTGAAGTAGGTACAATTCCAAAAGGATATTTATATTTTACCATTGCATTTTCATTATTTGTAGAATTCATCAATTTCAAAATCCGTAAAAAAGGAAAACCGAACAATGCATAGTATTAGACTATATTATATATTAATAATTATTGCATTTTTGCAGTTCATTTTTGGATTTGAGTTTACCTTCATAAATAATTATTAATAAGAATGAGTACAGTAAAAGAATTACAAAATCGTAGTGGATCTATATGTGAATTATGTGGTGCTTCGGAAAATTTATCGATGTACAATCCTCCAAAAGCTCCCAATATTGGACTGGACGCCAGCCTTCTGGGCTGTAATACGTGTATAACACAAATTGAAAAACCAGAAACTATGGATGCTAATCATTGGCGTTGTCTTAATGATAGTATGTGGAGTCAGGTGCCCGCTGTACAGGTTACTGCCTGGAGAATACTTACTAGATTGCGTGCAGAGGGCTGGCCACAGGATTTGCTTGACATGTTATATCTAGAAGATGAAATATTAGCATGGGCAAAAGCTACTGGAGAAGGTGATGATGAAAACGATGTTTTAAAGCATATTGATGCTAATGGAGCACTACTTAAGGCTGGAGATAATGTGGTACTTATCAAAGATCTAAATGTAAAAGGTGCTAATTTTACAGCAAAACGCGGTACTGCAGTTCGTAATATTTCCTTAGTACACGATAATGAAGAGCATATAGAGGGAAAAGTGAGTGGACAACATATTGTGATCTTAACCAAATATGTGAAAAAATCTTAAATAATTTTGTCAATTATAAAAGGTTTTCAATTGATAAAATTCGGTATGTATATAAACAAACAAAATAAAAGTCTGGCATTAAAAAACACCAGACTTTAAATTTAAATAGGTCTTAAACAAAAACTTTATATTAATTCCTATAAACAACTATATACTAAAGTTTTGTAAAAAAAAATAGTATACTATTTTTTAATAATGAGCTTCTTATTAACAACTTCTTTATTGACATATATTCTTATAAAATAAATCCCATTACTTAACTTAGACGTATTCACTTTTAAAATATTGGTCATTTTTTCATTGGTGCTCAATACTAACTTTCCATAAAGATCCATAATCTCTGCCTTTAATAATTCATTATTATTTCCAATAGAGAAAACAACTTCGTCAGTAGCAGGATTAGGATACATACTTATTTGTCCAATTCCGTTCCATTCATGTATTTCACGCACACCCAATGATGCACCAGGAAACACTGGAATGATAAATGGGTCGCACACTTGTAATGATCCGACACCTGATTTCCAGTTCCAGTTATTTAATGTACCTACTCCAGACTGATCTGATCTAAAAGCAAAATCATCAGCAATCCGGATGGTTTCACCAGAAGGTGAAGTTACATATACGTCATATTTTTTACTAGCCAGATCAACTTCTAAACTTATATTATAAGTAGCTCCTGCTGTATAAGAAACTATAGTAGAACTTGCATAAGAGCTTCCATTACGAACATCAAATTCGCCATCTTGATTTAAGCGCACAATAACAGCTAAATCAGCATACGCATCAGCATCACCATTAGACATCCCAATAACTCCATCCATATTAGAATCGTTAGGAATCACATTAAACGAAGTACGAAAAAAGGAGTTTTGATTTTCAGCTACTACACCCGACCATTCATCACTACTGGTATTACAAATTGAATTTTGAGCAGGTAGAACATTAATATTTACTGAAGTTGACCAAGTAATTGCTCCTTGATCATCTTCTGCTTTTGCTTTTATTTCATAACTTCCTGCTGCAACATTTTCCCAGGGTTTACTATATGGAGCACCAGAATCAGACCTTATTTCTGTATCGTTCTGATACCAGGTTACATTAACAATAGTCCCATCTATATCTGTAGCTGTAGATGATAATGTGATCGTATCACCTTCTTCATACGTAGTGTTGGCAAGTGGAGACGTCATAGCAACTTGTGGAGCTTGATTTTCATTAGATTCCAAAATTTCAAAATCACAAATAACAAGGGTACCTGTATTACCATAAGTAGCCCAATTATTGAAAACAGACACGGATGCTTGTTCTGTTCTAAAGTTAAAATCATCAGCTAAAAGCTGTTCAGTATGATTGTTATCCTGAACATATACATCATATTTTTTGTTGTCTAAATCTACTTTTATTCTAATATCATAAGTAGTTCCGCTTTTATAACTTTTTAGTAGTGTACTACTATAATTAGACCCGTCTCGGACATCTATATAGCCAGATGTATTAAACCTTACTATTACACCCATATCAGAATATGTAACTGCATCTTCATTAGATAAACCAATAACTGCATCCATAGTATCCAGACCAGGCTCTACACTAAATGAACACTCAAAAGTTCCAGTCTGTGTTGTCATTACATAGTTTTTCCAATCACTATTTGTACTAGAAATGCATTCTTTATCAGTTGTTCCGTCAATTTTCTCATCCATAAAAAACATGGCTTGGCTCACTACTTGTTTTATGATATCCGGACCAGAATACTGTAAGCTTAATTGAGATCCTCCTACTGCCTGAAAATATGGAATACGAAAGCTATGAAGCCCTTTTTTTAGCTTAATACTTCCTTGTTTCTCTGCAGGTGCGTGTATTTCATCATGATTTATGACTTCATTATTTCCAATAAACAATTTGCTCCCATCATCAGAACTAAGATAAAATATGTATTCTCCATCAGCTGGAATATTAATATAACCATCGTATTCTATACCAAAGTTAACTTCTCTTTCTTTTGGAGATACATTAATAGTATTTAAAACTCCTTCTTTTATTGGTATTAACGAATCAAATTCTGGTAAAATGCTCCATTCGCCTTCATAATAAGCATAAGACAACCCTTGAACCGGATTTGACGGGACATCTGCATTTCTATAAGTATCAGAAGATAAAGGATACAATGGTGATACCCACATTCCCCGTCCAAAAGTTCCTGCAAACAGTTTATCTGTAGTATATTGTATTGCTAATTCTTTTACAATAGTATTTGGCAAATTTTGTGCATAAGACACCCAATCAGAAATATCATCATTTATATAAAATACTCCTAAATCCGTACCCACATATAGTCCATTATTACTTTCGTATTCATATACAATACAATTTACAGGAATATTAGGTAATGAACCAGATGCATTAGTAAAATTTACTCCTCCATCTGTAGACTTTAATACTTTTTCCCCTTCATTAAAACCACCTACTGTTACCCATATTATATTAGGGTTTGTAGGATGAATAGCTATATACGTTTTTGTAGAATATTTAAACTGGTCACTTTGACCCCAAGTAGCTCCTCCATCTTTAGAATAATAAACATAATTAGACTTGGTAACATATATATAATTACTATTAGATGGTGCTATTTCAATCTGAGTACAATCACCAAATCCAATATCTCCATCTGTAATGTTTACCCAGGAATCTCCTCGGTTTGTAGATTTCCACACATCTCTAAACCCGGCATATATGATATTGCTATTATCAGGATCTAAAGTAAAAGGAGTATCCCAGTTTCCTTCTCTTCCATCCCCACCTTCATCAATATCTCTGGGATCATTAATAGTTGTTAATGTAGTCCCATTATCATCCGATCTAATAATCCCTCCGTTTTGAAAAGATCCATAAATGCGATCCGGATTAGAAGGGTCTACAATACAACCGAATCCATCTGCACCATACCAATGATAATACCCTCCATTTTCTATTTTATTGCTTCCATTATCCTGACTACCATGTAAAAGACGATTAGGATTAGTGGGATCCAATCCTATTCTATACATTTGAGAAATTACTAAACCGCTAGAAATATCTTCCCAATCACTAGCACCATTTGTAGTTTTATATATTCCTCCATCTGTACCGCTATAAAGCACTTCTCCTACAAATTCTAAAGCATGAATATCAGCATGCGTATAGTTGCCATTTCCAGCAGAAGATTCATACCAATATGATGTATTTATCCAACTTCCTCCCCCGTTAGAAGATTTCCAACAATTTATTCCACCTACATGGACCTCATCTGCATTGATTGGTGATACAGCAATAGCAAGATCATAAAAACTCTGAGACAGATCATCGGTGCCATATCTATTATACCCAAGTATATTAGGTGCATCAGCACGTAATGAAAATGAGTTACCGCTATCTGTAGAACGATATAATCCTTTCATACTGCCTAGCCCTGTAACCTCTCCATAAATTGCGTACACATAATCAGGAGCATCTGGAGTCACAGCAATAGCAACACGAGTATAAGAAGATGGTAATCCATTCGCTCCAGAAAGTTCATTCCAGCTATCACCCCCATCCGTAGAGCGTAAAATATTACCTGCCCCAGATGCATAAACATATTGAGGATTACCGGGCTTATATTCTATATCATAAATCCGCTCATAATCGATCGTTCTGGTCCAGGTCACAGCACCATCTATAGTTTTATAAACAGTATGACTAGTAGCTACCAGCATTTCATTAGGGTTTGTAGGATGCATTAAAAGTTTGTACCCTACAATATTGTCAATATCCCATGACAATCCTGTCGACACCCATGTAGCGCCATTATCTATTGATTTTAGAATCCCATTGGATTTAGTATGCTCTCCATCACCATCACCTGTCAATATAAATATAGTTCTATCATTAACCGGACTGCTATAATCAATGGCTATTCCTGATACTCCCATTGTTGGTAAATCATCGGTTAAAGGAATCCAGGAATCCCCTCCTGTATTACTTTTCCATAGACCGCCTGCTGGTGTACCAACGTATACAATCTGATCATTATCAGGATCGACAGCTATACAATTTATACGACCTATCCCGCCATTATATCCTTGACCAAAGCGAGTATAACCATCAGGTCCCATACTAGACCAATCACCTTCAAGTCCAGCTGCTACAGAAGATTTACTTTTACCTTTCTTAGAAAATATTGCATTTTTATTATACACATCTGACTCAACTGAACTTAGATTAGGCACTGTACCGTCCGGCATCAGTCGGGTGCTATAAAAGTTCTCCCATCGTTTCCATTGTTTATAACCAGATCCTTTACCTTTATCATTCTCTTCATAATACCTCTCTACCCTTTCTACAATCTCATCAAACTTGTTTGTTTGATCTAATATTTCAATAAAATAGCGCTGTTCAATTTGTGAGTGAACCATAAAAGGACACATCGAAATATATAGCATAATAAACACGAACTTTTTCTTGAGTACAATCAATTCATAAAATGATCTGTGTGAAAATTTTAACATTTTTTTGGTTTTAGTTAACACAACAAAGTTAAAATCCGTTTATTTCTAAGACTAATTAATTTAAATTATTTTTAATAATTTTCAGTTTTTAATGATTATTTTACATTAATAATTATATTTTAACATATTTAATTCATTAAATTATAATTAATAACCAATAAAATATATTATAAACAATAATAAATTTCAAATTACAGAAATCTAATTTTAACATTTATGATTGTTAAATATTTTCAGTTAATGATGAAAAAAATCAATAAAATTCAAAAAAACTATTGCGAAAATGTTTTCGTTTTGAAAATTTCATTATAGAATCACCTACTTATGAAGGTAAAAAAGGAAGTTTTTTCCTGTAAATCCGACTGTTTTTAAAAGGGAAAACAGTAAAAAACGTCAGATAAAGAAAAGTTAAATAATAAAAAAAACCTCAACTCAAATGCATAAAGTATCAAAAAAGAAAACTTCGATACAAAAATTGCGAAACAAAACTCCTTCATTCTGATTCTATGTGATACACTTGATGCAGAGTTTCGAGGAATTTTATTGATTTAACACTTAAAATCTATTATTTTTTACTAGTATACAAATGGCATTTACTATTGCTAAAATAAGTCGATTTACCATATGGTCTATGCAGATGAAACTTCATTGCGATTTATTAATAACAATTTATAAATCCAGAGATTCACTAATATACAGAAGATATTATTCACTATTAATAATCAACAAAAAGATGAATAAAACATAATAAACCTTTGTGAAAACCTCTTATCTTACAATAGTTACCTGCTATTCAGATTCAGCTCAATTAGCGTAATTAGAATATCTATTCTCTTATTATTTTTTTAAAACAATGTAGTTTGAGTTTCATCCTCCGGATCAATATCATTATCAGGGTTATCATCAGTATTGCCAGTAACTGATTCTTCTTCATGAACTTCTATCTCCTCTGCAGGAACTGGCTTAGGCTCTTCATGGGGTAAAGGGTCTAACAAATTGATTTGTCTTACTTTTTCTGATGTTAATTGATTACCTAAAGCTTTAATACCTTTAACTGATATAAACTCTTCTAAAAGTATTTCATCATTAGGCTTCTGATCTTTTCCTCTTAATTTGTTATATATGATTTCGGCCACAGGCTTATGATCGGTAGACACTATTTCTAAAAATGATTTATCATGCTCTGTAATAAAAGTATCCTCACGATCTGGATTTTCTATAATAAATCTCTTTACATAATAACGCTCTTTATCTCCATCCCAGTATATCGCAGAAATAGGTTTTACAGGATTCCATTTCTCCAAAACTATCATATCCTGATCAAAATGCAACGTTATTTCGGGGATAATGGTTTTAGCTACTCCTTTTTGGTTAATGATCAACAATCTATCTTTACCTCTGAACTCTCCTAGTAATTCTCCTCTGCCATCTACATTAAGACGTTGTACAGTATCATCAAACCAAATTTTACGAGGTTTTAGTGTAGATACACCTTGTTCCTTAAGTTCAATTTTTTTGATATTATACTTGGTAACAATATTACCTTTGACACCTCTCCCTTTGATCAATAAATCTGAAAAATCAAGGTCAAACTTTAATTTTTTAACACTCCCTGCCTGACGCAGTAATATAGTTATTACTTCTGCTTCGCCATTAGGATTGGCAGTAAAATAAGAAACCTTAGAGCCTTTTTTACCTTGTGTAAGTATATATTCTTTATCCCTGGTAACACCGGTAACGGCAAAACGTTTCACATAAGAAGCTCCTCCTCGACCATCCTGATAAATCATATTATATATAGTACGCTTATCTTTTTTCTTAAAAACAGCTACATGAATAATATTTTTTCCAATAAAGGTTTTAGCATCGACTTTAGTAATCATCAAGACACCTTCTGATGTAAAACAAATAATATCGTCTATATCCGAGCAATCACCAACATATTCATCTTTTTTTAATGAAGTACCAACAAAGCCTTCTTCTCTGTTTACATATAACTTAGTATTCCTAATAATAACCTTGGTAGCTTCAATATCATCAAAAATTCGGATTTCCGTTTTACGTTCCCATCCTTTCCCGTAGGTGTCTTTCAATCTTTTAAAATAAGAAATTGCATAATCAATCAGATGTTCCAGATGATGTTTTACCTGCGCGATGTCATTCTCTAATGCTTCAATTTTTTGTTGTGCTTTATCAATATCAAATTTAGAAATACGTTTGATCCTTATTTCTGTTAAACGAACGATATCATCTTCTGTAACCGCACGTTTCAGATGTTTAATATGGGGCTGTAACCCTTTATCAATAGCTTTTATAACACCTTCCCAGGTTTCTTCTTCTTCAATTTCGCGATAAATACGGTTTTCAATAAAAATACGCTCTAAAGATGCAAAATGCCATTGTTCCTGCAGTTCATTTAACTGTATCTCTAATTCTTTCTTTAATAATGCTACAGTATGATCCGTAGAACGTTTCAGCATTTCTGTAACCCCAATAAAATTAGGCTTATTATCCTCTATAACACATCCCAGAGGAGAAATAGAGGTTTCACAACTCGTAAAAGCATATAGCGCATCAATAGTTTTATCAGGAGAAATCCCTGAGGGCAAATGCACTAATATTTCTACCGTGGCTGCGGTGTTATCTTCTATTTTCTTAATTTTTATCTTTCCTTTTTCATTTGCTTTAAGGATAGAATCTATTAAACTAGAGGTTGTAGTAGAGAATGGTATCTCACTTACAACCAGTGTATTCTTGTCCAGTTGTGATATTTTAGCACGTACCCTTACCTTACCTCCTCTAATACCATCATTGTAATTAGTAAAATCTGCAATACCAGCAGTCACAAAATCTGGTAAAATAGTAAAACGCTTCCCTTGTAAATGTTTAATAGATGCATCAATAAGCTCCAGAAAATTATGTGGCAATACTTTGGTACTTAACCCAACTGCAATTCCCTCAGCTCCCTGAGCAAGTAATAAAGGAAATTTAACCGGAAGATTTATGGGTTCCTTTTTACGACCGTCATAAGATAATTGCCAATCAGTGACTTTTGGGTTATATACTACATCCAGTGCAAATTTAGACAAACGTGCCTCAATATATCTGGATGCTGCTGCTCTATCCCCAGTAAGGATATTACCCCAGTTACCTTGCATATCAATTAACAGATCCTTTTGCCCTATCTGTACCATGGCATCTGCAATACTAGCATCTCCATGTGGATGATACTGCATCGTATGCCCTACTATATTAGCCACTTTATTATAACGACCATCATCGAGGTCTTTCATAGAATGTAAAATTCTGCGCTGCACAGGCTTTAAACCATCTTCAATAGCAGGCACGGCACGCTCCAGAATTACATATGATGCATAATCAAGGAACCAGTCTTTAAACATTCCGGTAACTTTGGTTATTACTTCCTGAGGTTGATGATCTTCTGGCACAAGGTCGTGATCTAATTCTTCGTTTTCCTCTGACATATATTAAGTATCGCTATAATTTAGGGGTCTATTATCTATTCTAATCTTTATTTTCTATTCTTTATGTAAACTATAAACCTAACTTGCGTTAGACCGAATATTATATTTCTCTTTCGATATTATCACACCTCTTCCTCAACAGTATCCAATTCTACTTTTAAGTTGTCAATAATAAACTCCTGACGGCTAGGAGTATTTTTACCCATATAGAAAGACAACAGCTCTTCTATGGTTTTTTCTTTATCTAACATGACAGGATCCAAACGTATGTCTTCTCCTATAAAATGCACAAATTCATCTGGTGATATCTCTCCTAGCCCTTTAAATCGGGTAATTTCTGGTTTTCCAGATAATTTAATCATCGCATCTCTGCGCTCTTGCTCAGAATAACAGTAGATCGTTTCTTTTTTGTTTCTAACTCTAAATAGCGGAGTTTGAAGTATAAAAAGATGCCCTTCTTTGATTAACTCCGGAAAAAATTGTAAAAAGAATGTAATTAGTAATAATCGAATATGCATCCCATCTACATCCGCATCTGTAGCGATTACTATATTGTTGTATCTTAAATCTTCCAGAGATTCCTCTATATTAAGGGCTGCCTGTAATAAATTAAATTCTTCATTTTCATACACAATTTTTTTAGACATATTATAACAGTTTAGTGGTTTCCCACGTAAGCTAAATACAGCTTGTGTATTTACATCTCTGGATTTGGTTATCGAACCACTTGCAGAATCTCCCTCTGTTATAAATAAAGTACTCTCCAGATTACGATCTTTTTTACTATCTGTAAGATGGATCCGACAATCCCTTAACTTCTTATTGTGTAAACTTGCCTTCTTTGCTCGTTCTCGAGCTAATTTACGAATCCCTGATAAATCTTTACGTTCTCGCTCTGCCTGTAATATTTTACGCTGTAGTCCTTCTGCTACGTCTGAGTTCTTATGTAAAAAATTATCGAGCTTTGTTTTTAAAAAATCATTAATATAGGTCCGTACGGTAGGCAGATCTCCTCCCATATCCGTAGATCCCAATTTTGTCTTGGTTTGACTTTCAAAAACAGGCTCCATTACCTTAATACTGATGGCAGAAACAATAGATTTACGAATATCACTGGCTTCATAATTTTTGCCATAGAACTCTCTAACAGTTTTTACAATAGCTTCGCGAAAAGCTGCTTGATGTGTTCCTCCTTGTGTCGTATGTTGCCCATTTACAAATGAATGATATTCTTCACTATACTGAGTTTTACTATGTGTAATTGCAATTTCAATATCATCTCCTTTTAGATGAATAATAGGATACAAGCGATCTTCTTCATTGATCGTATCTGCTAATAAATCTTTTAATCCATTTTCAGAGAAATACTTCTCTCCATTAAACACAATAGTTAATCCTGGATTAAGATATACGTAGTTCTTGAGCATTTTGGCAACATACTCTGCTCTATATTTGAAATTTTTGAATATAGTTTGATCCGGAACAAATGAAACTTTAGTTCCTCTTCGACGTGATGTTTCGTCTAGCTTTTCTTCATTAGTTAAATTACCCTGAGAAAAATCTGCAGAAGCAGATTTACCATCTCTGGTAGATTCTACTCTAAAGTAGGAAGATAATGCATTCACCGCTTTAGTACCTACTCCATTAAGTCCTACCGATTTTTTAAAAGCCCGAGAATCATATTTACCACCAGTATTCATTTTAGACACTACATCTACTACTTTACCTAATGGAATTCCACGACCATAGTCTCTAACGATTACTTTATCTCCCTGGATTGAAATATCAATAGTTTTACCAGCACCCATGACATACTCATCAATTGAGTTATCTAGCACTTCTTTTAATAAAATGTAAATACCATCATCAGCAGATGAACCATCTCCTAATTTACCAATATACATCCCCGGACGCATACGGATATGTTCTTTCCAATCAAGAGATCGTATATTATCTTCGGTATATTTAGTTTCCTGACTCATAAATTTTGGGTAGAATGCTTGCTAATATAAGGCTATACAAATACATTTAAAATAGAGATGCTACAAAGTAATTAACAATTCCAGAACACATATTGTTGATTATTTGATAGACAACAAAGTAATGCATGATTTATCCTAAAAACATTGCTATGATCATCTTTAATCTATCAAATTAGGGCACCCCAAAAAAACACTAATTTATTAGGTAGGTTTTGTTTTTCATATATCTACGATAGAAATCAATATTTGCTTTCCAAAAATAAAAGGCATTTATTTACAGTAGACAAAATAGATTCAATCAGCACTAAAAATACATTTAAGAAATGAAAGACTTACAATTTCCTATCAATCTCACCTTTAACATCACCACCTTTTCTAATGACTTTACCGCAAAAGATGCGAATGGTAAAACGATTGCGTATGTAAAACAAAAAATGTTTAAATTAAAAGAAGAAATTACTATCTATGATAATGAACAAAAAGCAAATGTAAATTATAAAATTAAAGCGGATAAATGGATTGATTTTTCTGCGGCTTACAGTTTTGCAAATAGTGCTGGGACTGAGATTGGCAAAATAGCAAGAAAAGGATGGGCGTCTATATGGAAAGCAAAATATGAGATTATTGATCAGCATCAGAAACTACAATATCACGTTTCAGAAGAAAATGGCTGGGTAAAAGTAATGGACTCACTTTTAGGTCAAGTTCCTGTACTTAGTATGTTAACGGGATATCTATTTAATCCGTCATATAAAGTAACCAATCAAAAGAATGAAATGGTAGCAAGATTAAAAAAACAACCTTCATTTTTTGGAAGAAAATTCGAAATAACGAAACTAACAACTATTGATAGTGATGACGATGAACGAATTATCTTAGGATTGATGATGATGGTTTTATTAGAAAGAAAAAGAGGATAATCAGGATTAACAAGTCTGATCATCTCATATAAGTAAAAGAATTATAACTCAAAACCTGAGATCAGGGGTGCAAAAGAAATTGTAACCATAAACTAACCCGACTCAGCGGTACGATGTATTAGAAACAAAATCTATTTTGCAATATAAACCAATAAAAAGGCCTTTTTTATGCTAATTCCTGCATCTAAATGTCCTGATTCTATTCGCTACATCCGAGTCAAAGTTTGGTGGAATTCTCTTTATTAGAGATGTTTAATGTTCTAATATGAATACCTGATTTATATATGTAAAAAATTGATTTTAAAACATATTAATATAATATCTTATAATTGACAAGTCTTAAAAGAAAAATGACAGTAAGAGGATATATATCATATATACTTAATACAGTATCTGCAAATAACATAAACAATGTCTATTAGCTTGATTAAGAATTATCTTCAAATCCATATTGCTTATTGTTTTGTAATGAGGATATACCTGTAGCTTAATTTCGAAACTGCATACGTATTCGGTTGAGTATCGAAAATATTAACAGTACCAAAAATTTAATTTAAAAGTGAAAAATAAAACATCCTCATTTTACGATAAAATTTATTTTATGTATCCCATGATAGATGTTTTTTTAAAACCTCAAAAATATAATCTCTATAAAGAAGTAAATAGCTTCCCAGCGGGAAATCTATTAGAAATAGGAGTGGGTAATGGCAAATATCTGCATCTATACCAAAATCATAAAATAACAGGTATTGACATATCATCAAGGATGCTTAAAATTGCCCAGAAACAAGAGGTTTATGATATAAGATTGGTACAAATGAATGGGGAACATCTTCTTTTCAGCGATCATCATTTTGATTATATTGTAGTCTCGCATACAATCACTGTAGTAGATAATCCAGAAAAATTATTCCAGGAGATGTATCGGGTTTTAAAACCAACCGGACACATTTTTATTCTAAATCATTTCACACCAAAAAACTGGTTGAGATATCTTGATCTTGGGTTTCATAGGATATCACGCATATTGCATTTTAAGTCTAAGTTCAGGATAGAAGACATAGCATCTATCAAAAAATTTAACCTCATCAAAGAAATAGAATATAAGCCTCTCTCCTATTTTAAATTACTAATTTATTCTAAAACGTGAAGAAACATTATATCCTTCTCCTGTTATCATTATTGATTGGTTTGTTTATCTATTTATTTTTTAGAACCGAAAAAACCGTAATTAATGAATTAGTCATCAACATTATTTCACTTGAAAATTACTTAAATATTAAAAAGTGGATACTTGCGCATATTGTTCTCAATAATCATATTATCTATTCATTACCAGAAGGCTTATGGGTTTTTTGTATCTCTGTTACTTCTAAAAACCTTTTTATACGAGTTAGAGACCTAACTATTCAATGTATATATATACCATTAGTATTTGCTATTGGACTTGAGCTTTTTCAATTAGTTCATATTACAAAGGGAAGATTTGATATTTGGGATATTTTATTTTCTCTCTTATTTTGGTTGGTAGCAAATTATTTATTAAAATATTCATCTGAAAAGCAACATATAATAAAACCTTTTAATCAAAGGAGTATGATTTGTATTTTATCATATGCCATTGTGTATTTGGCACACGTTTGGGAATAGCAATCACAACACTATAATCTATGAAAATTTCGGAGCGGCAAGAATATATTAATCTACATAATGACCGTGAAGATCTTTTACTATTGCAAATCAGTGATATTCATTTATGGTTTTCTATAAAAATACTAGAAGTGCTGGAAAAAACAATAGAAAAGCATAAACCGGATCTGGTAGTTTTAACTGGTGATTATTTTGATATTCCCAGAGGTGCATATAATTTTAGAGATTTCCTACTTAGAATATCACTAAGATATCAGGTAGTCTTTATAAAAGGTAATCATGACACACTCTATGGATCAACTATATTTAATTTACTATTAGATATTCCTAATTGTCATTGTATAGATGATAAAATGTTCCTATATGAATCAAAAAAGGGGTATTCATACATGATAAGCTCATGGAAAAACAGATTTAATTTATCAAAAAAAACGAATCATAACAATATAGTATTACTTCACAATCCAGAAAAAATAGATGAAAATGAATTACAACATATAGATATTATTCTTGCGGGTCATCTACATGGCGGTCAAGTCATTTTTTATAAGTCAATAGGTACTGCTAATTTTCCAGGAAAGTTTTTTTATAAATATTGTATGGATCGAACACGAATTAAAGACACAATATTAGTAGTTAGTAAAGGACTAGGTGATACATTGCCTATACGATGGAATTGCCCTAAGGAAGTAATTCTTATACATATCAGTTAGTAGTGAGCTAACTATCTAAACAATAACACCAGTCATTACAAAATGACTGGTGCTGCTTATAAACTTTTAGATACAAAACCGTATCCTTATTAATTAGAATTAATTTCTATAAATTAAGCATCAAAATCAACATTTTTACCTAAATATTCAAAATCTGCTAATTCTTTACTCAGAGAATCAATTATTTTTTGACTTACTGTATATGCAATTTTACCCAATGGTAAATGTATCGGTGGATTTTCTAATTTAGTTAACTCATATATAGCTTTTGCAGCTTTTACAGGATCTCCTGGTTGATTACCACTTAAATTCTGTAATGCTATGATACGCTTTCCTACAGTTTCCTCATAATCTGAGATTTTTGTATTTTCAAAACTCGCTGAACTTCCTGCCCATTCAGTTTTAAAAGGCCCCGGCTCTACATTGGTAACTTTGATATTTAAAGGCTTTACCTCTGCAGCTAAAGCTTCTCCTATACCTTCCAGAGCAAATTTAGAAGCATTATACACTCCCAATCCTTCAGAACCAATACGCCCACCAATAGAGGTAATATTAATAATATGTCCTGAGCGTTTTGATCTCATTACAGGAAGTACCGCTTTTGTCAATTCTAATACACCAAAAACATTTACATCAAACTGATTACGGATTTCTTTATCAGAAACTTCTTCTAAACTTCCCATAGAACCATAACCAGCATTATTAACAAGTACATCAATTTTACCAAATTGATCTATCGTTTTCTTAACACCCTCGTGAATCATGTCATATGAAGTAACATCCATTAGAACCCCAAAAGACCTGTTTGGTACTTGCTTATTAAATTCTTCAACCTGTTCTTGCTTGCGAAATGTTCCAACTACAATATCTCCTTTATCCAGTACTTCTTTAGCAATTTGTTTTCCAAAACCAGATGAAACTCCAGTAATAAACCAAACATTTTCTGTAATATTCATTAACTTACTTTTTGTTATTATTTAGACAAAGGTATGTAAGAATGTAAATAAAAACCAAGTTATCATTACCTAAATTCATTTTGTTATTATAATTTTATAGTGCCTTAATAGTTTTTAACATTTGTTTATATCAATTGAAATAACACATCTCTTTATTCTACCTTATTTTCTTATGAAATAAAAAAATTTCCTGTTAATTTTTATCTGATTTCATAATTTTAAAATTGTTTCTATCAGCTACATTAGAAACAATTAATTTTTAAACCAGGGTTACCAGCATTAAGACCTTTTTTATTGAAAGTATGCAAAGGTATATTCTTGGTTTTATTAAAAAAAGGTTAAGAAATTTTCATTTTGAACAAAAAAAACACGAATTTCACAAACAAAGCTTGTTTTATCAAAAAAAATATCCCGTTTGTTTGATTTATAGACGTAAATCACCTTTGCTAAATCTTATAAACACCTTTAATTAAGAATATTACCAAAGAACTTAGTTTAAAAGCAAGATTCATTATTCGCTTGAACAGATAAATAATATAAAGCACAAAGTAAATGTTTAAAAAAAACACATTACTGTTACCGGTATTTTTTATCATTTTTTTAATCAATTCTTGTTCTACAAATGCTGTATTAACAGAAGAAGAAATCAACTGGTTAAAAGATAATAAAGGATTAAAAGTTTCTACATATGGGTTTTATCCTCCTTATCAGTTTAATAAAGAAAATGAAACTGTTGATGGTATTTTTATTGACTATCTTGGATTAATCGAAGATAAAATAAATTACAAATTCAATAAAGTTTCTTATAATGATTGGGCACTTTTAATGAAGGATGCCAAAAATGGTGAAATCGATTTAATTTTAGAAATTCAAAATACTGAGAAGCGATCAGCATATCTTAATTTTTATTCAGAAATTTTTAATTCTGAGCAAATGATCGTGACCAGAAAAGAAAATATAAATACAACTTCTTTTGATAACCTAAGGGATAAAATCGTTGTTTTACCAAAAGGATTTGCTATAGTAGAAGCTTTAAAAAATGTGTATCCTACTATTGATATAAAATATGAAACTAATGAAGAAGAATGCTTACGAGCTTTAAATGAAGGCAAGTATGATGCCTACATAGGTCCTAAACCGAATAGTCATTTCTATATACAAAATAATAATTTTGACAATTTAATAATTGGTGATAAAACTCCTTTTAATTATAAGCCTACCATTGCAGTTCCTAAAAGCAATATAATGCTAAGTGCTATTATTGAAAAAGCCGTAAACAATATTTCATTAGAAGAGCGAGAAGTCATTTTTAATAATTGGCTATTAAAAAAATCCTGGCCCATATACTATGAGTTACAGTTTTGGCTTTTTGTTTTATTTGGTTTAGGTTTATTCATAGCTGTTAATTTGTATCATAACAGACGCTTGAAAAAAGCAGTGATCAAAAAAACAAATGAAATCAGATCAGCTTTAGAAGCTTCTAAAAAAAGTAATCAAATTAAAAATAATTTTATTCAGAATATTTCTCACGAGGTTAGAACACCTATGAATGGTATTTTGGGGTATTCAGAATTATTACGCAAAGATGAAGTCTCTGTCGAACAGCAAAAATTATATGCAAACATCATTATCGATAGTGGAAAAAATTTAATACATATTATCGATAATATTCTGGAGATTTCAAGTTTACAGACGACTCAGCAAACTATCCATCCAGAATTAACGGATCTCACAGAGGTTTTTGAAGATTTAATTTCTCAATACAGGTTTCTGGTTGAAGAAAAAAAAATAGATCTTCTCTTTGAGCCAAATATTTTTAACCAGAAAGATCTCATTATTATAGATAAGATAAAACTGATTAAAATTTTAAGAAGTATCATAGATAATGCTATAAAGTTTACATCCGAAGGATTTGTGAAAATTTCTTACGTTAAAAAAGAGCAAATATTAAATATAACGATTGAAGATACCGGAATTGGAATGAACAGTGAAGAAACCAGTATCATTTTTGACAGTTTTTCACAATTAGAAAAAGAAATTTCTAAAAAAGCCGGGGGATTAGGATTAGGGTTGACAATTGCAAAAGAGCATGTTTCTTTGTTAGGAGGTGAAATCTCTTTTACTTCAAACGAAAATGAAGGTTCTATTTTTCATATATCTCTTCCCTTTACACCAACTAATTCTATTAATGAAAAAGAACAAAAACCAGAAAAAAAGAGAACTTATCAAGTTCTAGTAGCTGAAGATGAAGAGATCAACTTTTTACTAGTCAACTCATTACTTTCCAGATTTGATCCCTATAAGTTTTCAATTATCAGAGCAGGAAATGGTAAAGAAGCTGTTTCTATTTTCAAAAAAAATAAGCAAATTGATTTGATTTTAATGGATATTAGAATGCCAATTATGGATGGGTATGAAGCAACTACAATAATTAAAAAAATTGACTCAAGTATACCTATTATTGCACATACTGCCTACTCCTCTGATGTTGATGTACAAAATGCTTATCACGCAGGATGCGATAGTGTAGTCTCTAAACCTATTAATCTGGAGGAATTTAAACAAACAATTATAAATTATATTAAGAAGATTTCCTGATCTATATTAACACTGTTGTTTACAATCTTTGCTACTTTTAAAACAATATTTGGATTAAACAGTAGCACCATTATCCATAAAATATTTACATTATTTTTTATATAATTTATTTTATTATTCCTAACTATAATTAAAACATAATAAGCACTTTAGATGAAAAATTTTATTTTATTTTTAATATTGAACACCATGCTTCTTATCGTCGGTTGTATGAATTCTAATAAGAGACAATCAAATATAATGGTAAGTAAAAATCCGGTTATCCGATCTATAGATAGCTCGACTATAGTATTAATAGTAGAACGTGGTGCTTTTCATTATGATAAATTTGTTTTAAAAGATACCATCCTTAGCTTCTATCCAGATACCGAAAATAGTATTAATAAAGATACATTGGCATCCTATCATACATATTCTACACAAAAGGTTAGTAAAACAGAAAGAAACCAGCTTATTAAAAAAATTCTGGAAAGCGATTTTTTTAATTTAAAAGACACCTATAACAATCAGGCTTCTTGTAATAGTATGCTTACCATAACACTCTCATTAGGTAATAAACATAAAAAGATTTTGTGTGACGATTTTAAAAGAGATTGCCCTATGCTACTACAATACCTAGAATCAGAAATAATTAGGTTACATGGATATAAATTAAAGCGAATATTTCTACCTGGATAAATACAGTTTTATGTATCAAAGCTTATTTACAAAACCAGTTCATTTTTTCATACTATTTTCATTTCTTTGTATTTATGCCAGAGCAATTACAAATATTAAGTACATTAAAAGAATATTTTGGTTACGATCGTTTTCGTCCATTACAACAGGAGATTATAGATTCTATCTTTGACGGTCAGGATAATATGGTAATCATGCCTACCGGAGGTGGAAAATCAATGTGTTTTCAGCTTCCTGCAATTCTACTACCAGGAATTACTCTTGTTATTTCGCCATTGATTGCACTGATGAAGGATCAAGTAGATGGATTACGTGCTAATGGTATCAAGGCTGCGTTTGTAAACAGTAGTCAGCAGGAAAATGAACAACAGGACATCTATCAAAAATTAATTGATAAAGAAATCAAACTACTCTATATTGCCCCAGAAAGCTTATCATTTATAGATACCATACTCTCTCAGATAGAAATTAGTTTAATTGCTATTGATGAAGCTCATTGTATTTCTTCCTGGGGTCACGATTTTAGGCCTGCATATACACAGTTAGGATATCTAAAAAATCGATTTCCTGAGATTCCCATTATTGCATTAACGGCAACGGCTGATAAGGCAACAAGACAAGATATCTGTCAACAACTTAATATACCACATGCTAAACAACATGTAGCATCATTTGATAGAACAAATTTAAGCTTAGAAGTACGACCAGGAAATAAAAGAGTAGAACAAATTATTGATTTCCTTCGAGACAAACCTAATGATTGCGGAATTATCTACTGTTTAAGTAGAAAAACGACAGAAATGTTAGCCGATAAACTTCAGAATTCAGGGTACAAAGCAGCAGCATATCATGCAGGTATTGATCATCTTAAAAGAGCTGCTGTACAAGAAGGTTTTATTAATGATACTATACAAATTGTATGTGCTACAATTGCTTTTGGGATGGGAATTGATAAATCCAATGTGAGATGGGTAATCCACTATAATTTACCAAAAAACATAGAAGGGTATTATCAGGAAATTGGTCGTTCGGGGCGTGATGGATTACCAGCAGACACTCTACTCTTTCATAGCTATGCAGATGTTGTACAACTGCAAAAATTTGCAAATATGTCTGGCAATCAGGAAGTACAAATAGCAAAGCTGGAAAGGATGAAGCAATATGCTGATTCTCTTAGTTGCAGAAGAAAAATTTTATTAAGCTATTTTGGTGAATTGATTACAGAAGATTGTGGTAATTGTGACGTATGTAAAAATCCACCCAGTTTTATTGACGGAACAATTATTGCTCAAAAAGCCTTATCTACCGTAGCACGGGTAAAAGAAGAAGAAGCTATAGGAACCGTGATTGATATATTACGAGGAGCTCAGAATGCCGCTATACTCGATAAAGGTTATCAAAAATTGAAAACATATGGAATCGCCGCAGATATTCCATGGAGAGACTGGCAACAATATATTATCCAGTTGATCAATCAGGGATATCTCGAAATTGCCTTCCATCTTAATAATAAATTGAGACTTACCGCACTTTCTAAAAAAGTATTATTTGATGGTCAAAAAATATACTTGGCCAATCTCAAAGAATTCGAAAAGAAAAAAGAGGTAGTCACTAAGCAAACTAATAAAGGGGCTGCTCCCGATTTATTCCAAAAATTGAGAGAACTACGACTAGAACTTTCCAGGGAAGCTGGCATACCTGCTTATCAGATTTTTAGTGATGCTACACTAAAAGAAATGGAAAAATTCAGACCTATGAGTGATGAAGAATTTATGCAGATAAGTGGTGTAGGTAGATTAAAAATGCAAAATTATGGTCATCAGTTCATTAAAGCTATTATAGCATTTTCCAAAGAAAAGACTGCACAAATAAAAAAGAAAAAAACCAGCAACAGTAAAGGAGAATCTCTAAAAGAAACCTTACGCTTATACAAAGAAGGATTCTCTATCGAAGAAATAGCAGTAAAACGAAAATTAGCTTCTTCTACTATCTTCTCACATATTATGAAATTACACGCTACTGGAGAATCAATTGATTTAATGCAGTTTGTGAGTAAAGCAGATGTGAAAACAATTAAAAAAGCAAAAGAAACATTGCAGAACCCAGATAGTCTTCGTCTTTATTTTGATCATTTTGAGGGTGCAATTGGATACGACACGATAAAACTGGCGCTAACAATCCTACAATCTGAAGAAGAAACTTTAGAGCGTGGTTAATCTATTGCTGGCACTATCTTAAAAAATGGTCCCTGATCACACCCATCTGCTTGCCCTGAGAATCCAGATTCTATAAAAAAAGTTTCATGAATTTTACTTAACCAGGTACTTGTAATGGATTGATCTACCAAACAGTTTTTCTTATCATCGATTGCTCCACAACAATAACCGGAAGCCTTTAGTTTTGGCAAACTAAATTTTTTACTAACATAGGAACGATTTGCTAAATCTACCTGAATTTGTAATCTATCATCTTTTAGTTTTGTGTTTTCCTCTAAGCTGGGAAGCTTTTGTAGTGCATGATATGTAAACTCCTTTAGCAGTCGATTTGCATCTTTAAGAATTTCTTGCTTTTTTTCAAGAGTAAAAGGTGGATCAATTTCTTCACTTGAACTAAGTATTATTTCTTCTACAACCTTTCCATTACTTGCTTTTATTTTCTGTAATACACCTCCTAAATCCAGACAACAGGAATATTCGCTATATACCGCTAAGAAATAAGTACCATCTTCTGAAATTGCAGGAAAATTCACCCATTCCAAAACTTCATCACTATTCATTCTCACAACAGGTTGATCTGACTGTGGCGAACAAGAAATACTGGTAATCGATATGGTTAAAAGCAATAAGAAAATAATACAATTATTTTTCATTTTTATATGTCTGTATTTATAAGTAATTAATGTAAGACTATGACTCTATTTATCTTTACTGTAATTATCTTTAGTTTCATTAAGAGCTAAAACGTTTACAATTTCAGCTTAACACTGAAGTAACAAATTTAATATCAAAAACTCTAAGTACTCAATGTATTTTTCGGTTATTTTTAAACGTATTCAGTATATTTCTAATTTATGCTTTTTCAAAATATACGTCTGTTTATAACAGTATAATGTCTATATAATTTTCTTATATCTTTTATTTATTACTTCTTTATTATTCTCAACTACGAAAGGATCATTTAGCGCTCTTTTTGCCCATTCAGGATGTGATGTCTGATCATAAAGCAACCTATACATTTGATTTATAGACAAACCTTCTATATGCTCTTTCTCGATAGTTAGAATATCTCCTTTTCTCACATATCCAGCACTTAGTACCCTAACATATATTCCAGGAAACAAAGAATTTATAAATTCTTTAAGAACTTTTTGAGTTCCAAAACGTACTCCTAATTTATAACAAGGTTGTCTGGGTTGTGATACTTGAACGATGGCATCACCTAATCTATAGATACTTCCTATCTTCATCAAACGTTCATCTAACCCCAATACTGTTAGATTTTCTCCAAACATACCATAGTTCCATTCCAGATCCGGATATTTGTTTTTCCAAAAAGGATAATGATCTGCGGCATAGAGATAACAAGCTTTATCAACACCTCCATGAAATCTTCTATCCATAACATGATCGTTTTTTACATCCTCAATATCCAGGTAAACAGGCTCATTCACAGGATACTTGAAAATCCCTGTTTTCACTTTTTTTCCTCTCCAAGAAATGATCTGAGAAGTTCCTATATTAGTAGAAATAATTTTCATATACTTCCGTAATTATAATTATGTAAGATGAACTTTATACAGCATCTACCTCTTCTGTAAACGTTACTGAATTCAAGATCAATCCTGATCCCGGTACGATATGTTCTAAAACTATTTTTTCACTTTCAGGATCTAAAGTTCTTTTTATAAAATCGATATCAAACTTTCCTTTACCTACATCTAAAAGTGCTCCCATCATCAATCTAATTTGATTTCTTTTAAATCCTTCACCTTTTACTTGTAACATATAACTTTCTTCCGGAAAAAAATTAGCCGTATACAATTCATTTTTGATAATTTGGCAACGTAAAATCTCACCTTCCACTACAGTCTTTTCGTTAGGTCGATAACAATATGATCTAAAATTATGTTTCCCTTCAAATAATTTTGCTGCCTCCTGCATAATAGAAATATCCAAAGATTCCATTACGTTATACATAAAAGGAGCACTAAATGGATGAAACTTTTTCCCAAAAGTAAATAAATATACATACTCTTTAATCTTAGGATGCTGAATGATATTAAATTGTTCATTCGTTTCCTCAATCCTCAATGCTCTAATGTCCTGAGGAAGGTTTTCATTTAATAATTGAAAAAAATCATCTATTTGTAATGGATGATGATCTACGAATAATTCTATAAACGCTTCATTAGCAGAAACTTTAGCATCCGTCCTTCCCGCAGCTAGTACTTTAAAATCTTTATGCTCCAGCACATAGCTTATCGTTCTCTCTGTCATTCTCTGTAATGTATTCACATTAGGTTGTTTTTGCCAACCATGGTATCTAAACCCCAAATATTGAAGTTGAATAAGATAATAGAAGCGTTTTCTGAACATAATAAATGTTATTTACAAATATTCGAATATAGAAAAATTATGTATTTCATCGAGAATAAGACATTTTTAATAACAAAAAAGCACATTATCAATTTTAGAAATTATTATATTTGAGTAAATCTAATTAATTAATAAAAAGTCAACTTAGTTATGGTAAAAGCAAAATATCAAGATGTTCTTGACCTGGGACAAGAGTTAAATATTCAAAATGGCGATGTTTCTGAAGAAAATGGGGTTCTTAAGGTTAATGGAACTGCCAGTACTCAATATGAAAAAAATCAACTTTGGGATAAAATAAAAGAAATTGGTGGTGAATCTCCTTCTGATATTATCGCTGATATTAAAGTTGCTGATGAATCTATTTATCACAAGCATACAGTAAAAGGAGGTGAGTCTTTAAGCAAAATAGCAAAGCATTATTATAAAGATCCAATGAAATATAAAGCAATTTTTGAAGCAAATACTGGTATATTGAAGAATCCTGATGTAATTCACCCGGGACAAGAATTGATTATCCCTAATTTATAGTACTACTTTTAAAATAGTACTGAATAAAAAAAAAGACTGTCGGAAAAGGCAGTCTTTTTTTGTTCGCTTTTAAATGCTCTTTATTTAATATCACAACTCTCTTTAAAAAACAAATTTATCTATACTAGATAGTAAACGATCGTAATCAAACGCATACAAATTTATACTATACGTAAATAGTTAAAGAAATCTAAAAAAGCCTCTACTCGTATCTTTTCTATTCACACTAATTTTTCAGATAACAAACATTAATTATTATACATTATAATTGTTAAAAAAATAAGAATACCATTACAATTAAATTTCAAAATTTTAATTACAACTTCGTTATACAAACAGTAAAATCGTAAACAAACGATGGTTTTACCTCAAAAAAATAACCAAAATGGATTATTTGTTAAATATTTCACAGATTTCCATAATTATTTATAAATTTGACACTTACTAATTTATTAATTTTTTCACATGAAAACACAATTATCTATAATCACGGCGATGTTCATGATTACCTTTGGTTTCTCCCAAGATTTTTGGAAGAAATCAGACAACCAAACCAAGAACCAAAGTACTCTAAACTCGAGAGCAGAATTACCATTAAACACCTTATTTACATTAGATGTAACAGGTATTAAGCAAAGTTTGGAAAAATCTCCACTAAGAGGAAAATCTGCAGCTTCACCTCTACTTCTATCTTTTCCTAATGCAAAAGGAGAAATGGAAGTTTTTAGTGTATTTGAAGCCTCTGTTATGCATCCGGAACTTGCTGCCAAATTCCCGGAAATTAAATCCTATGCAGGACAAGGAATTACAGATCCCACTGCAAAAATCAGATTTAGTGTATCACCTATAGGACTACAAAGTATGCGTATGGGATCTGAGAATACTATATTTATTGAACCAGTAACTAAATCAGGAGATCTTTATACAGTGTACTCCAGATCAGAAAAGCCAGCAATATCAAAAAAATTCAGCTGTTTAGTAGATGAAAATACACCAAACCTAACCACATCATCTGTACAAAACAGAAATGCAGATGATAGTACTTTAAGAACTTTTAGGCTAGCCGTTTCTACAAATGGAGAATATGCACAATTTCATGGAGGTACTGTAGCAAGTACTATGGCTGCTATAAATACAACAATGACTCGTGTAAACGGAGTATTCGAAAATGATTTTGCTGTAACGATGCAATTGATTCCTAATAATGATGATGTAGTTTATACTAATGCCAGTACAGATCCATATACCGGAAGTTATAACAGTCAACTACAAGCTACTTTAACTAGTGTAATTGGAGAAGCTAATTATGATATAGGTCACGTATTTATTCTTGATGGAGATAATGGTAACGCAGGGTGTATTGGTTGTGTTTGTGTTGACGGAAGTAAAGGAAGTGCTTTTACTTCAAGATCTACTCCTGTAGGAGACGAATTTGATATTGATTATGTAGCTCATGAAATGGGGCATCAGTTTGGAGCTAATCATACATTTTCATTTAGAAATGAAGGTACAAATGCACACTTTGAACCAGGTAGTGGTACTACGATTATGGGATATGCAGGAATTACAGGAGCCACAGATGTACAGCAAAATAGCGATCCTTATTTTCATTTTTTCTCTATAGAACAAGTAACAGATTATATTAAATCTACAAGTTGTCAGGTAGAAACAAATACTGGTAATGCTGTTCCTACAGTAGATGCAGGAACAGATTTAACAATTCCTAGCGGAACACCCTTTGTTCTTACAGGTACCGCATCAGACGCAGATGGAGATGCACTTACTTATTGCTGGGAGCAAGCAGATGAAAATGATTCTGCAACTACTTATCCAAGTGTTACATCAACCTCTGGTGTATCCTTTAGGTCTTATAATCCTACAACCTCTAATGAACGATATTTTCCTAGATTAGAAACTATTAAAACAGGTGCAACCTCGTGGCAATGGGAAGCTGTTCCTGATGTTTCCAGAGATTTAAATTTCCGACTAACAGTTAGAGACAATAAAGCTGGTGGTGCCGGTAATAATAGTGATGATATGACAGTAAGTGTAACTGCTTCAGCGGGTCCGTTTGTAGTCAATTCTCCTAATACCAATGTAAGCTGGGAAGCAGGTTCTGCCCAAGTTATCACCTGGGATGTTGCAGGAACAACAGGAAATGGAATTAACGCAGCTAATGTAGATATTTTATTATCTACAGATGGTGGTGATTCTTACCCAATAGCACTAGCAACTGGTGTTGCTAATGATGGTTCACATAGTATTATAGTACCTAATGAGCAGGGCACAGAAAATAGAATTATGGTAAAAGGATCTGGGAACATTTTCTTTGACATATCTGATTCTGATTTTGAAATTGATGGTGAAACTGTACCTGATACAGAAGATCCAACAGTACCTACTGACCTGGCAGCTTCTAATGAAACGCAATCATCGATTGATCTTTCTTGGACTGCAGCAACTGATAATGTTGCGGTAGCAGAATATGATGTGTATCAGGGTGATGACCTTATTGCCTCCACAACAGAAACAACTTATACAGTAGTAGGGCTTACTCCTAGTACTACATACTCATTTAAAGTTTTAGCAAAAGATGCAGCAGGCAATAGTTCTGATTTTAGTAGTATCATTACTGCATCTACCACAGAAGCTGGTGCTGGATGTGCAGGAGGAATATCATCTTATCCATACACAGAAGGTTTTGAATCTGGATTAGGAGCGTGGACGCAGGCTACAGACGATGATATTAATTGGACTATAGATAGTAATGGGACTCCATCAAATAACACAGGGCCATCAAGTGCTACAGAAGGATCATTTTACGCATACATAGAAGCATCTGGTAACGGAACAGGGTATCCAACTAAAAATGCTATTTTAAACTCCCCTTGTTTTGACCTAAGTGGAACTACACAAGCTACTTTCTCTTTCCAATATCATATGTTTGGCTCAGCTATGGGAACTCTGAATTTAGAAGCAAGTAGTGATGATGGTATTAGCTGGACTTCTATCTGGTCAGAAACAGGGAATCAAGGTAACTCGTGGTTTACAGAGACTATTAACTTAGTCGCATATACGGGAGAAAGTCTACAACTAAGATTTAACGGTACTACCGGTACCTCTTGGAGTGGAGATATGACTGTAGACGATATTAGTCTTACTACAGGAAGTATTACAAATCCCTCTTGTACAGATGTAGATCTATCAATTACATTAGATGATTACCCTCAGGAAACAAGCTGGCAAATTACTGATAGCAGTAATAATGTGATTGCTTCTGGCGGAACTTATGGTTCTCAACCAGATGGTTCTACAATCACTGTAACAGAATGTTTAGATGCAGGAACATATACTTTTAGAATTGATGATACCTATGGTGATGGTATCTGTTGTTCTTATGGTAATGGATCTTACTCCTTAACTTCTAATGGAACAACATTAGCATCAGGAGGTCAGTTTGGTTCTTTTGAGTCTACCACGTTTACTATAGGTGGAACATTGGCTAAAGGGGCACAAGTAGATGAATTCAAAACCACACAGGCTACAAAAATTTCTATTTTTCCTACTTTATTAAAAGAAAGTAATATTATTAATGTTAGTACTCCTGATACAAAAGTTTCTTATAGCATTTATGATTTACAAGGAAGAGTTATTTCTCAAGGGCCTGTAAATAATAAAGTTATTGAAGTAAACTCTATACAATCGGGTCGTTATTTCGTCACTTTGACAGTAGATCAGAAACGATCCAATCATTCGTTTATAAAAGAATAAATAACACGTCTTTATTAAACATCTGTAAACAAAAAGACCATCCTTTCCGGATGGTCTTTTTCATTAATACTTATATAAAATATTATTCCATTTTCGAAATTATATCTTTAGTAATTTTCATAATTTGTTCGAACTGCTCTTCTAATGTAAGATTAGAATTATCAATCATTATAGCATCATCAGCCTTTCTTAGAGGAGAATCTTTTCTTGTACTATCAATATGATCTCTATTAACCACATTTTTTAGTACATCTTCATATGTAACTTTATCTCCTCTTTCTATTAGTTCATTGTACCGACGCTCTGCCCTATCCTTTGCGGTAGCCGTCATAAATAATTTAAGTTCAGCTTCAGGAAATACTACAGTACCAATATCTCTGCCATCCATAACAATGCCCTTATCCTTACCCATTAATTGTTGTTGTTCAACTAATTTTCGTCGTACTACAGAAACTGCAGCTACAGGACTTACCAGCTTAGAAACTTCTAATTTTCTAATTTCTTTTTCTACATTTTCATTATTAAGATATACTTCAGCAATTCCTGTTTTTGTATTAACCTCAAAATGTATATGAATAAATGGTAAAAACCGTTCAAGTGCCTCTTTATTAAAATGGGTTGCATCAACAAAACACTTCCTCATAGCAAATAATGTAACTGCTCGATACATAGCTCCTGTATCTACATAAATATATCCTAGTGCTTTTGCTAGTTGTCTGGCAACTGTACTTTTACCTGTAGATGAATATCCATCTATTGCTATGATGATTTTTTTATTGGCCACTATTGTAGATTTATATTAATACCAAAGGTACTGGTTGACGCTGCAGAATTATAACGGGCATACGAATAGGCAAATTTAAACTTTCCTAAGGTTAAAGCAATTCCACCACTTAACCCTGCAAATGACCGTT
This sequence comes from Aquimarina addita, assembly GCF_039539305.1. Taxonomy (NCBI): domain Bacteria; kingdom Pseudomonadati; phylum Bacteroidota; class Flavobacteriia; order Flavobacteriales; family Flavobacteriaceae; genus Aquimarina; species Aquimarina addita. The sequence goes on from NZ_BAABCW010000004.1 coordinate 43,401, forward strand.
GGTTTTCTATTCTTAATTCTTCTGATCTTCTAAAATTATATCCTACTCTAATATTAAAACCACTATCAGGAAAAAATTCTAACCCCAAAACAGTATGCCTTAACGCATTATTAAAAAAGCCTGGATCATCTTCTTCTACATTGCCTTCCAGATCTGTTAAATCCCTGGCAGGATTACTAAAAGCTATATCCCATATATGTAAATTCTCAAGCGTAAAATTCCAGCGAATAGGAACATTTTTTAAGGTTTGAGCAAATCCAGCATCGACTGCTAATGGTAAATCCTCTCGTATTTCTGCATAGGTAGTAAATTGCGTACCAAGGTTCCTTACTACAATACCAAAATCAAATGTACTTTCTGGGTTATGATAAATTAATCCTAAATCTACGGCACCGCCTAATGATGTATACTCTTCTAATTTAGAAGAAATAAACTTAGCATTGGCACCTACATGTATATTAGAATTAGGAATAGTGTAAGCATAACCTATAGAGATAGCTACCTCACTTGCTCCAAAATCGTTTGTTGCCACACCAAATTCATCAAAACCAGCAAACGTTCCATAATTAATATACGTTACTCCTGCATGAAATACTCTTTCTTTCGCCCCAAAAGCTTTTGCATAAGACACCGATCCATAATTAACATCCGCTATATAATTTACGTAATTCACAGCCAGCTGATTATCCATTTGTAACTGAATTGATGCCGGATTGAGAATAGCAGAAGTAGGATCATCATTGTAGCCAGTGACATATTTACCACCAAGTGCTGCCTGTCTGGGTGAGGAAACCAAATTCAAAAACTGATAAGTATACCTACCTCCTATTTGTGAAAAAGTGCACGTTGTAATAAAAACGAATATTAATAAAAAATGTGTACGCATCATGAGCAACAAAAATAAAAGAAACAAACTGGAAAACGATAGTTAGCGATAAAAATTTTATTTACTCTGTATTCTGATCATTTTAGGATACTTACATTTTGCAAAATACAAGTACGTCTTATGTTTATTAAATGTAAAAGTCATGATTATCTAAAATACATATTTAAATAATCTACAATGAGCAAAGAACACAAATTATTGAAAATCAATATATTAAATTTATAAGTGCAATATTAAATAATTATAAGAGTTAGTATACTTTAGATTTTATGTAAATAACTAAGACCAACTTATTATATAAATCAATCAACACAAATATAACCCTTAACTCCATGAGTTTTTTTGACTTTCTAACAGAAAAAATCGCTATAGACCTAGGCACAACTAATACGCTAATTACCCATAGAGGTAAAATAGTCATCAATAGTCCTTCTATTATTGCTGTACATCGCATTAGTGGAAAAATTATTGCCGTAGGAAAAGAAGCTAATTATATGCGAGGTAAAATCCACAAAAATATCAAGACCCTTTACCCTCTAAGAAATGGTGTTATCGCAAATTTTGATTTATCAGAAAAGATGTTAAAAATTCTGATTAAAAAATTGTTTTCTTTACAAAAAGCAGCTTTTAGAACCTCTCTTAATATGATAATTTCTATACCATGTGGTATCACTAAAGTAGAAATGAGAGCAGTTAAAGAGTCTGCAAAACGACTCAACGCAAAAAAAATATACTTAATCGAAGAGCCTATGGCTGCTGCTATCGGAGCGGGTATTGATGTGTTACAGCCCATAGGAAATATGGTAGTAGATATAGGAGGTGGCACTACAGAGATTGCGGTGATTACGCTGGGTGGCATTGTCTCTGGTCAATCATTAAGAATAGCTGGTAATATGTTTAATGATGATATTATTCAGTATATCAGAGAACAACATAATCTACATATTGGAGAAAGTACTGCCGAAAAAATAAAGATCAAAATAGGATCTGCCATAGAAGCATTAGAGATTCCTCCCGATACCTTGCAAGTACAAGGTAGAGATATGCTCACCGGTAAGCCAAAACAAATTAATGTTTCTCATAAAGAAATTGCACGTAGTTTGGATAAATCTCTCACGCAAATAGAAAATGCAGTATTGGATATTTTATCCGATATTCCTCCAGAGATTTCATCAGACATCTATACTAACGGTATTTTATTAACAGGTGGCGGCTCTTTGTTAAGGGGATTAGACGAACGATTATCTGCCACCACAGACTTATCAATTTATAAAGGGGAACAACCATTAGAAGTCGTAGTAAAAGGAAGTGAAATTGTACTAAAAAATCTAAATCGTTATACTCCTGTATTAGTGAGAAATATGTGATACTAATATAAGACCACATTTAATAAAAGCTATGTTAACCTCGCAAAGGTTCCAGTTTGCAAAAAGTCATTTCGCCATGACACTATCCCATTTAGCTTTATTTTATAGTCCAATTAGGAATTAAAAAAGACTATCGATCGGATAGTCTTTTTTAGTTAATTGTAAGAGTTTATTAATACTACAGTTTCTTAGCATTTTTAACCTTACTCTTTGTCAATGCTAACCCTAGCACATCACTCATTTCTTTTACATAGTGAAAGGTAAGCCCTTTTAAATATTCTTGTTTTATTTCTTCAATATCTCTTTTATTATCTTCACATAACAATATTTCTTTAATATGTGCTCTTTTTGCTGCAAGAATCTTTTCTTTGATTCCTCCTACAGGCAAGACTTTTCCTCTCAGTGTGATTTCACCAGTCATAGCAAGACTTTTCTTAACCTTTCTTTGAGTAAATAATGATACTAAAGAGGTTAACATCGTCACACCTGCACTAGGTCCATCTTTTGGTGTTGCACCTTCAGGAACATGTATATGTACATTATATTTAGCAAAAATTTCAGAATCAATTCCTAATACATCTGCATTTGCCTTAATATATTCCATCGCAATGGTAGCTGACTCCTTCATTACCTTCCCTAAGTTTCCGGTAATGCTTAATGTACCTTTTCCTTTAGAGAGAATAGATTCAATAAACAATATATCACCACCAACACTAGTCCAGGCTAATCCTGTAACAACACCTGCCACTTCATTATTTTCATACTTATCACGCTCTAATCTTGGTATGCCAAGAATTTCAACCACATCATCATTCCCTATTTTAATATTATACGTTTCTTCCATAGCAATATTTTTAGCCGCATACCGGACAACTTTTGCTATTTGTTTTTCTAATCCACGAACTCCTGATTCTCTGGTATATCCTTCTACAATTTTTTCTAATTGCGATTTTCCAATTTTGAGATGTGTCTTATTAAGACCATGTTCTACTAACTGTTTTGGCAGCAAATGCTGTTTTGCAATCTCTACTTTTTCTTCTATCGTATATCCTGTCACATTAATGATCTCCATACGATCTCTTAACGCTGGTTGTATCGTATTCAAACTATTGGATGTTGCCACAAACATTACTTTTGACAAATCAAATCCAAGTTCTAAAAAGTTATCGTGAAACTCAGAATTTTGCTCTGGATCTAATACTTCTAATAAGGCTGATGAAGGATCACCCTGATTACCCATAGAAAGTTTATCTATTTCATCAAGTACAAATACCGGATTACTGGTTCCTGCTTTCTTAAGACTCTGAATGATTCTACCGGGCATTGCTCCAATATAAGTTTTTCTATGTCCACGAATTTCTGCTTCATCACGTAGTCCACCTAATGAAATTCTCACATATTCTCTACCCAGTGCCTCTGCAATAGATTTACCTAAAGAAGTCTTACCAACTCCGGGAGGTCCATATAGACACAAAATGGGTGATTTCATATCATTACGAAGCTTTAGAACTGCTAAATACTCAATAATTCGCTTTTTTACTTCATCTAGTCCGTAATGATCTCTGTCTAATATTTTTTTAGCACGTTTTAAGTCAAATTTATCAGTACTAAACTCATTCCAGGGCAAATCCAGAAAAAGATCCAGATAATTTCGCTGTATAGAATATTCTGCTACCTGTGGATTCATACGACGCATTTTTGCTAATTCCTTATCAAAATGCTTTTTAACTTTTTCATCCCATTTCTTATCCTTACTTCGTGCCAGCATCTCTTCTAGCTCATCATCGTGAGAAACACCGCCCAACTCTTCCTGTATCGTTTTCATCTGCTGATGCAAGAAATATTCACGCTGCTGCTGGCTCATATCATGCTGCACCTTATTTTGAATATCATTTCTAAGCTCCAATTTCTGGAACTCCATATTCATATATTTTAAGGTGGCTAAAGCTCTGTCTTTTAAGTTATCAATCTCTAATACTTTTTGCTTTTCTTCTACAGAAAGGTTAAGATTAGACGATACAAAATTGATAAGAAAAGAATTGCTTTCAATATTTTTAATAGCAAAAGATGCTTCACTAGGAATATTAGGACTTTCTTTTATAATTTCTAATGACAAATCCTTAATAGAATCAATAATGGTATTAAATTCTGCATTTTCTTTTGCAGGTTTAATCTCAGGAACATCAGACACCTTTGCTTTGATATAAGGTGTTTCTTCTAAAATTTCATCAATTTTAAACCTCTTTTTACCTTGTAAAATAACAGTGGTATTTCCATCAGGCATTTTCAGAACTCTTAGAATTCTTGCTACAACCCCTACAGTATTGATATCTTTAGAAGATGGGTTCTCTACTTCTTCTTCTTTTTGAGAAACGACCCCAATTGTTTTATTACCAACATTAGCATCATTAAGTAATTTGATTGATTTATCACGACCTGCTGTAATAGGAATTACTACACCAGGAAATAATACAGTATTTCTCAATGGAAGTATTGATAATATTTCAGGTAATTCTTCTTTATCTATTTCTTCTTCATCTTCTGGAGTCATTAATGGTATTAACTCTGCGTCTTCGCTTACCCCTTGAAATGACAAACTGTCAAGTGTTGTTAATTTGGATTTAGTCATACGTATATATCAAAGTCATTTTGTCATCTGTACAAAATAACATTTTGTTTTAAATTAAGTAAAATTAGTTTTAGAATCCTAAACCTTTGTAAAATAAAGGTATTCAGCTTAGATTCTATAACTATATTTCAATTGTTATGCCATATTTTAAAAAAAATAAATGTAAAACTGTAACAAAAGAAATCCATCTGTATCTTTATAAAAGAATCATATATTTTTTGACACTAACCACTTTACATATCGAACAGCTGATAGAAAAATGCCGCAACAGCGATCAGAATGCTCAGCTAGAAATTTATAATAGATATTATAAAACTATGTATAATGCCGCCTACAGAATTTTAAAAGATACAGCAGAAGCTGAAGATATTATGCAGGAAGCATTTCTGACAGCATTTACAAAATTATCATCACTTAAAGATGACAAAATGTTTGGCTCATGGTTAAAAAAAATAACGATCAATGCTAGTCTCAATGTATATCGAAAGCAATCTATAAAAAAGGAAGTTGCTATAGAAACTATAGAATATGCATTAACAGATACCGAAAGTAGTATTCAGGAAGATATAACTGACACAAAGGCTAAAACTGTATTACATATGTTAAAGCAATTAAAGGATAGCTATAGCACTGTACTTACTTTACACCTAATTGAAGGTTATGATTATGAAGAAATTAGCCAAATTCTAAATATTACTAATTCAAATTGTAGAACTCTTATTTCTAGAGCTAAAGAAAGTTTACGAAATAAATTACAAGCTGTTTAAAATTAATTTATTAAACACCTTGATAAAATAAAAACGAAATGAATAAAAAAGATGACATAGATATATTATTCGAAAATATAGAAGGTACACTAGATATTATGGAACCCTCTGCTGATCATGAAATGCGCTTTTTAGAAAAATTAAAGGAGCAACATAAAATAGTTCCTTTACACACTAAAAAACAAAATTGGCGGAAACCTTTAGCCATAGCAGCAACGGTAGCTATTATTTTTGGAATGTTATCCATCTCACTAGTACTAAACCAAAAAGAAGAGACTGACTTAGCCAGTGTATCTTCAAAAATGGAAGAAACTCAAAACTTCTTTACCGTTGCTATACAGGTCCAACTAGAAGAAATACATAAAAATCCATCTCCAGAAACAGAGAAACTGGTAAAAGATGCTATGGTACAATTAGAAAAACTGGAAAACAATTATCTCCAACTTCAAAAAGATCTGCTACAAAGTAATCATGACAAAAGAGTTATTAGCGCCATGATTACTAATTTTCAGAAACGTGCGACACTATTAGAAGGGGTTTTAGAAAAAATGAATACTGTTAAAACATTAAACTTATTAGAAGATGAAAACAATATATTATAATATCAAATATCTGCTATTTTTAGTTCCATTTATAGTTTTAGGAAACAGTGGAGGTCACATGAAAGGTAAATATACCAAAGAAAAATCCATGAATAAGGAATTCACTGTGAACAGCGATGCCTTATTAAAAATAAATAATGACTTCGGTAACCTACATATAACTGCCTGGAATGAAAACAAAGTTACAATAGAAATTATTATCAAAGTTAATGGAAATGATGAAGAAAAAGTGTTGAAAAAATTAAAAGGTATTGATGTACTTTTTGAATCATCTGCACAAATGGTTAGTGCTAAAACCATTTTTGATAAAGTAGAAAAATCCTGGTGGGAAAAACTTACAGAAAGTTGGGGCAGCGATAATCTAAAAATGGAGATTAATTATAGAATTAAAGTTCCTATAAACAATTCGATTGACCTCACTAATGATTATGGAAGCATTAATCTTGATAAAATTAAGGGAAATGCTATTATTAAATGCGATTATGGACAAATACTTATAGGGGAACTTATGGGTAATGATAACCTGGTAAAAATTGATTACACACATAATAGTAGTATTAAATATATGAAGAATGGTAAAATCAATGCTGATTATTCTGATTTTACTTTAGAAAAAGGTGAACAAATACAGTTAATTGCCGATTATTCGCAATCTAAAATTGGTGTTATAAAAGAACTTGACTACAACTGTGATTATGGAGCATTGACGGTACACGATGTGCACAGTTTAAAGGGTAATGGAGATTATCTGGATACAAATATCGGGGATATCCGAGCATATATGAATGTCAATTCTGATTACGGATCTATTGATGTCAAAAATCTGGCAGCCACCACAAAAAATATAATCATTAAAACAGATTATACAGGTGTTGACATAGGATATGAACCTTCACTGGATTTTAATTTTTTCATCAAAACATCCTATGGAGGAATTACACTAGAAGATGATATTCATATTCTGAAAAAAAACAAAGAAAATACTGGTAAGTATTATGAAGGATATAGCACTACTAACGGTAGTGGAAATATCATTAAAATAACCACTAGTTATGGAAGCGTAAACTTAAGAAAAAATTAATCATCAAATATCAATCAATCATGAAAACAGTTATTTTAAGTATTTTATTAAGTTGCATTACAGCAATAAATGCACAATGGTGGGACCAGGGAGAAAAGATAGAAGGTAATGGTAATGTGATCAACAAAACCAGAAATCTATCAGAATATGACCAGATAAAAGTAAGTAATAGTCTGGATGTATTACTAGTATCCGGAACCGAAGGGAACCTAACAGTTACTGCAGAAAGTAATCTGATTCCATACATCACTACAGAAATTGAAGGAGGTATATTAAAACTAAATATTAAAAAGGGGTACTATCTAAAACCGTCTAAGAGTAATAAACTATTAATTACTGTGCCTTTTAAGGATATCAATGCGGTTACTCTGGCAGGATCCGGAGATATTAACAGTGAAGCTGTTATTAAATCTAACGATTTTACAACTAAAATTTCAGGATCTGGTGATATAAAATTGGCTGTAGAAGCTACCAACATAGAAAGTTTTATCACAGGGAGCGGAGATATAAAATTAAAAGGAGCTACAGAAAATCTTATCTGTAAGGTAACAGGATCTGGAGGATTAAGTGCTTATGATCTAAATGCAAAAAAAGTTGAAGCATCACTTACTGGATCGGGAGATATCGAAATTACAGTTATACAGGCACTAAAAGCGAGAGTGATAGGTTCTGGAGATATTGATTATAAGGGAAATCCAGAAAAAGAAGATACCGCTGTTTCTGGATCGGGAGATATTACCAAAAAAGGCTAGATATAGCTACCTCTATTTAAAGCATTACCTCTACCCTTAGGTACAAAGTATCAAAAACAAGACCGCTTCACTACAAGAATCAGGAACCAAGACTCCTTTATCCTGATTTAATGTGTAGCTTAAGGCAGATCCTTAAGGAATTATATTAATTAAAGAACTATGTAGAAATTGGTTTCTATATAGTTCTTTTTATATCCAGTATATACAAATACTAAATAAAAATACTATCCTCGTATTTTCTACACCTCTTTTATATTTATAAAAACAACTTGGAATTACACCTTAAAATACATTAAATTGCAATTTAATATATACAGTTATATAATAGACTACGTGTTTCGATAAACCCCAAACAATAATAAATATTGCTATTTTCTAAAAAACAAGTTCCTTTTAAAGATATCATTCCAGATGGATATGTAGATATACATTCACACCTTTTAGCCAATATAGATGATGGTGTTAAAACAGTCTATCAATCTGCTTATATAATTGAGCAGCTTAAAAATATTGGAGTCAAAAAAATTATTACCACTCCTCACGTAATGCAGGAAATATGGCCTAATACTTCTGAAACTATAATTACAAAACGTGCAGAAATATGCGAAATATTAAAATCGCTTAATATTACTATAGCCTTTGAGGCCAGCGCTGAATACATGCTAGACGATTTATTTTACAAACGACTAAAAGAGAAAGATATCATACCATTGTCTGGTAATCATTTATTAGTAGAAATGTCAACTTTTGCTGCTCCTATCAATCTTAATGAATTGTTATTTGAAATGAAATTGGCTCAATATATTCCTATTATAGCTCATCCGGAACGCTATTCTTTTTATCATAATCAAATGCATAAATATGATGAGCTCAAAGAACGGGGAGTCTTATTTCAACTAAATTTACTATCTCTATCCGGATTTTATGGAGAAAGAGTTAAAGAAGTAGCGATTAAGCTTCTCAATGGTAATTATTTTGATTTTTCGGGTTCTGACATACATAATTACCGTCAATTAGAAGTTTTACAAAAAGGGTTTCCTGCTAAATATGCAAAAAAAATAACCCAGTTGATGGAAAAAAACGCAGTATTTTCTGAATAGAATGATGCATTCTGAGGATATTAAAACTAAGTAAAAGCTTTCTGAAAATAATAAAACACTACTCTATTCTTCTTTAATTTTTTTATGTGTCTTCAGCCATTCTTCACCTTTTTTATCTAAAAAAAAGTCCATCCACATGTAATACATCTTATTTCCTTTTTTAGCTTCTACAGAATGGCTTGAACCTAATGGGATATGTAGTAAAGAATAGGCAGGAAAATCTATCTTAGCATCATCAGCATAGACAATAACTTGATTATCAGTTAGCCCCAGAAATAATTGTTCTAACATACCGTGCTCGTGAGGATCAACTTTATCAGGTCCTGTGGTTTCAACAGTTCCCATAGCAATACGTGGTATATATTTGTTGGGTAAAACAGTCCGGCTTATCGTATTCGGACTTTTTATTGGCTCTGTATACGCTTCGCAATCTGTAAATTTTGCAAAATATGAAGTTTGGATATTTTCTTTAGGAAACTCTTTTAAATCCGCAATATCCTGTTCCGTTAATTTACTAGAGATTTTAAGAAAATGTAAGGTGTCTTTTGTTGTTGCATTGATTGATAAACTCTGAACCATATTTGGTACTAATATAGTCTCTGGTACAATATCGTATTTTTTTGTATTTACAACCACATTTCCCTCTCCTTTGATAAAGAGGTATATAAATTTATATCCTTCTTCAATACTTTCTTTTCTTACTATATCTCCTGTTAGTGCTATATGATCAACTTTAATTCCTTTAATTTCCTCTTCAAGCACTGCTTTACTGTATTCCTGCTTATTTGGTTGTAATTGCATTATTAGATTTTCAATAGGAATTTCCTGTGCGTTTACAAGCCCGAAGGGTACTATAGTCATCGTATAAATTAAAAAAAGAATCGTTTTTTTCATGAAAAAATTGTTAAAACCTATTAATTTGTTAAATACTCTTCTTTGTGCATGTAATTACTAATGTAATAAATTCTAATGGATGATATTCAGTTTTGAATTATTCTTTTCAACTGTCTGATAGTTATTTATGATTTTGCAATCACAGTTTACTCCATCCATGTCCTTTAGATCATTATATAAAACAAGTATTAATTTTTCTCAATTTCTTCTATATCTTTACTTGTTTCTATTTCTTTTTTTAATTTTTCTAATCGTTCAAAAAAGTCTTTGTCACAGAAGTTAATCGTTTCATTTTTTGTTAACTGTTTATCCGATTTAGTCGCAGTATAGTATTCAATTTGACGAACTGTAGTTAGTACTACCAATTCATCTTTACAAGAACACTTTACAATCCAATTTCCATTATCATCATACTTATAACTATATTCTTTAACAATTTTATCGTTTTTAGTTCCGTTACTAAAATTTCTTATCTCCGTCACTAAATTTGAATTAAAGTCGTATTCATAATTGTTTATTATTTTTATGGTATAATTTTTTCTGTTAACAATCTTGAGACTTGATTTTAAATTCCCTTCTGAGTCATATTGTCTGCTTTCTTTTTCAGTTATATGATTGATAGAATCAAGTTTTATAGAACTAAACATATTCAACCTTGAAAATTCTTTTATTTCTAACGATTTCATAGTTCCGTTTGCGACTCTCTTTTTTACTTTTTTTATTAACTCCCCTTTTATATTAAAGTTGAATGCTTCTTCTGTATAAAATGTATCAAAAAATAGAATAACAATTTCTTGTTCTATCATAGTATTTTTATATTGATATTTGTGTATCCTCTTTACATCTCCATTAAAAGCATAGTGCATTATAGAATCCAGCTTACCATGAGTGTAGAAAAAATCCAATGTTGCAATATCTCTTGCATTAGAATTAGAATTTTTTTTATTAAAAACTTTCACCAATTCTCCGGCAGAATTATATATATTTTCAGGGTTCGATGAATACTTCAGACTCTCTAATCTGTTTTCTATATTCATCAATTTTTTATCCCTTTCAATTTTTAGCATATTATAATACCTCTTTCCAGGGGACTTTCCATCAAATTTAATATCGATTAGAGAATCATTTTTATCATAGATAAATTTATTATGTACATCATTATATCTATGTTTCTCAAACTCTTCTACAAGTACTCCACTTTTATTGAAGGAGAGAATTCCTAATCCTGATGGCTTTGTTTGTTCGACTAACTGCCCCTTATGATCTACAGCATTAAAAATAGTTAATGGATATGATATAGTTTTTATGGTCTTAACCTCTCCTTTTAATCTAAAATCTTTAGTATATTCTATTTGCGCGTAAATCAAAAAATTGAATAAAAGTAAAAAACTAATGAGCATATTTTTGATCATAAAATCTTTTATATTTTAAATATATGATAGGTGTCTGACAAAACTTTTATTCTCCAGAAATTTCAAAATATTTTTCGATTTACTATTCAATTTAGTATCTTTTTTTGTGTAAAATCAGGTTTAAGATATTTTGTGATTTTCATAAATGCAGCTAAAGGTTCATATTATATTTTGTGTGAAAGAATATTTATTGTGTTATAGTTTTACTTCAAAAAATTTTGATACCAATTAAAAAATTCATCATCAGAACTTTCATCATCCATAGTCGCCGGGTGTTTTACTATTTCTAATGCTGTTGTAGGGATAGTCATATTAAATGTTTTCTTTACCCATTGTTGAAATTCTTTATTAGGTTTAACAATAAACGGATCGTTATTTTGATTAGGTGGATATGGAAAATTTTCATCCCAACATAATTCATCGTATCCAATGGCTAAAAGACGAATGAAATCAATCATATTATCCGCTAAAACACATGATAACAAAGAACCTGATCCAGACCCCATATGAACAATTTTCAACTCATTATTATCATTTAACCATAGTGCACATTCAGAACCTTCAGCACCACTCTGAGCAAAAACACATAATCTTGACTTTAATTCTTTAGTATCTTCCCCTCCGAACCAATATTTTAAATTGTCAGTTCCACCAGCTGCAAATTCAATTTGAGTACCCCCTTCTCTTTCTGTTTCTGTCCAACTTTCTTTTAATTTTTTTTCAGGATAAAGAAAACCTATTCTATCTCCATTTTTAGTATCAACATACAATTTTCTATCTTCAATCCATTGATACAAAAGTGTTAATTCATAAGGAACTGACATTCCCTTTGGTAAAACACGCTCTAATTGATCAGTTAATTTAGTTTTCATATGGACGTATTAGAATGATATCATATATGATTAGATATCTTTATCTTACTAATTATAAAAAATTAATCATACCAATATACATTAAAATCAGTTGCTTTTTCAGCACAGTATAATTGCCAATAAACTTCGGTACCACTGTTTTTCTCTCTAATTAGTTCCGAATTCATATAATTCCTCTTGAGGATCATCATATCTCATCCTTTTGTTAATCGATTGTATTGGAAATAACCTAGTAATTGTTTTTAATGTTGTTGAACTTTCGATTCTAAATCCATTATACTCTAAATAATTATCATTTAGCATAAAATCGATATTTGAGAAGCCTACTGCTTCATTTAGCTCCTCATATTCCATTCCATTTTTATAATAAAATCTAATATTGAAATCATCATATACCCAACCACCATTACCAAGCTCAAAATATTGCCATTCTAAATTTCTAAAATAAATAGGGGTAAACACCTGTATGAATTCCAGCCAAAGTCCCTTTATTTTGTAAGACAGATATATATAGTTTTGGAAAATAAAATGAATAAACTTTTAAATATAATTTTATGAAACAGTTTTTCTACCCTTTACACGTATCATTTCCTATTACATTTTTCAAGTTTATAAGATTAAAACCATTCAGTATTACTTATAAATTATGAGTAGGAATAAAAAATCTATACCGATTTATACTATGTAATTTAAAAAAATCAACAATAGTTAATTATAAAATGATGGAAATAAAAAAGCTAAGCATTAAATTATTTTATTTTTTTTGTTAATAACACGCATTATTATTATATTATTAACATATTAATAATCATAAATATACACCAAGGCATTTAAAAAGTCAAGTATTTATTGAATAAGTAATAACATCATAAGCTTACATAAAGTATGGACACTTTTAATATTGTTAAAACGTTTAAATGAAGAGACCACCTAATTAAACATTGATGTAACTACAACCACGACAACTATCATATAAACATATATATTAGAGGGTCAAGTAAATTTTATATTCATACGAGTTACTTTTTTTTGTGATAAACATATCAAATACATTTTAAAAGTATTAATTCTGCACTATCAGCAGTATTATCAATGGGGAATAGACAATGAAAACATTCGTACAAATCACAATACTTTTTTTAATTCTGTGTCATTCTGGTATGTTCAGTCAAAAGCGGGATTTAAAAAAGGCTTCTATGAATTATGAACAGTACGAATTTGCCGAAGCCATTAACTTATATGAAAGTGCGGCTTCAAAAGGTATAGCCTCGTTAGAATTATATAAAAAGCTAGGAGATTGCTACTATTTTAATTCTAATCTAAAAGATGCTGCAAAATGGTATGAAAAAATGATAAATACTGGTGATCCATTACCAAGTGAATATTATATACGAGCAGTACAGTCACTCAAACATTTGGAAAAGTATGAGGAAGCTCATAAATTAATGAATCAACTTATTACATTTGATAGCGAGAACCCTAGCGCAAAACGATTTCTAAATAATCCCTTATATCTTGAAAAAATAGCACGCCAATCAGGAAGATACATTATTACCAATTTAACATCTAACTCTACAAATCAAGACTTTGCACCATCATTTTATAACGATCAACTTGTTTTTTCTTCCTCTAGAGTGCATAACGATGCCAGTATTGAGACTAGCACTTGGGCAAATAAACCATATCTAAAAATGTATGGTGGGTTTATAGAAAACACAGGACAAATTTTACATCCACTTGAATTTGCAGAAGAACTGGACTTAAAGTTTCACGAATCAACCTCATGTTTTACTAATTCTGGTTCTACTATTTATTTTACCATCAATAATAATCAGAATACCATATCACCATTGGACTCATTGAGATTAAGACGTCTAAAAATTGTAAAAGCTGATTTAAATGAACGTGGTGAATGGGATTATATTGAAGAACTTTCTTTTAATGATGATTTGTATTCTACGGCGCATCCAACGTTAAGTAACGATAACAAGAAACTTTATTTTGTATCAGATATGCCAGGTGGTTATGGTAAGTCTGATATATATGTTGTTGATATTTTAGAAGATAATAATTTTAGCAAACCCCGCAATATGGGACCAGAAATTAATACAGAAGGAAGAGATACTTTTCCTTTTGTTAGCGAAGACGACATGCTTTATTTTGCTTCTGATGGACATTTAGGATTAGGCGGTTTTGATATATTTGTTACTAGTTTAGGAACAAATAACAAAAAGGTTTATAATCTGGGAGAGCCTATCAATAGCACCTCTGATGATATTACTTTTATTATTAATGATCGTACGAGAAAAGGATATTTTTCATCCAATAGACCAGGAGGCAAAGGTGATGATGATATCTATATGTTTGAAGAAACTACTCCTATTCTAACAGATTGCAAAGGTTCTATTAAAGGGACGGTAAGAGATGAATATTCTCGTGATATTATAAGTGATGCGACTATACAAATAAAAACTAAAAATGGTGCAGTTATCAACACAGGGACATCAGATGCTCTAGGTAATTTCACAATACCAGTTGATTGTATTGATGTGGACTATAATATATTTATAAATAAAGAGGGATTTGCTCCAGTTTCGAAAAAAATAAAAACAACCTCTCAGGATCCGTCTCTTGTCCTTTCTATATATCTGATCAATGTAACTCCACCTTCTAAAGGAATCGATTTAGTTAAGTTATTAAAACTTAATTCAATTTATTTTAAACCAAACAAATTTGATATTTCGAAACAAGCGATAGTAGAATTAGACAGGGTGGTTCATTATCTAAAAAGTAATCCACTTATAGAAATAGAGGTTCGCTCACATACCGATAGCAAGGGAAGTGATCATTATAATCTTATATTGTCACAAAAAAGGGCGCTGGCTTCTGCCACTTATATTATGGAAAAGGGAATCGAACCAGAAAGAGTAAAATCAAAAGGATATGGTGAGACCTTACTGAAAAATAAATGTGCTAACGGAGTCCCTTGTACCAAAGAGCAACACAGAAAAAATAGAAGAAGTGAGTTTATCGTCATTCAAAATTAAATAAAAAATTAAATACGCTTAAAACCTTAAACAAACATTTAATTAATTATTTAGTATACAGGACATGTAAAAGGTCTTTAGTATAATTTTAAATAAAAAATATGGAACAAAAAATTTTATACATCGTATGTTTCTTAGGTTTTTCCCTTCTTTATTCTCAAGATGAAGTATTTCAATTTAATCCTTCATATACTAAAGAAATGATTCAGAAGTCTCCGGATAAGTTCTTCTCAGTATATCAAGCTAATAAGGAACGAGCTACTGATATTATTGCTAATCAAAATGAGGCTGCAGAAGACTTAGAAATAGCTATTTCTGAAGGAATTAATGATAGTATTCAGGCAGAGAAACTACGCAGAGATGCAGTATCGAGAAAAAGAATTACAAACTATATACTCCAATACATTAATGAATTTTTAGATTCTAACTTACCCTATGACACAAAGGTGGAAAATTTAATTTCTGCACAGAAATTAGCTAACCTATATGAAATCGAACCTCTCATATATGCCGATTCTGAAATTAATCCAGAAGACCAACAAGAATTTGTCGTATTACAAAATAATCATCAGGATCTAAAAAGGCATTTAAAAAAGGTAATTAAAAATATAGAAGAGAAACCACTACCTAAAGAACCTAATACTGATTCAATACATAATCACATTATTAGATTACGAACCAAATTGGCTAATATACATACTGATAAAAAATCTCTTGCTCGTAATCTGGATATTGAAAAAACTATTTTCACTCTTGATAATAAAATCGATGAAACCCTACTATCAGGATCTTTCGAATTAGTAGAAAATTATTTTGTAACCAAAAATGAATTTGATAAATCACAAGATATTACGGAAATAAACCAAATAGAAAAAGAGAAAATAGAAAAGGAAAATATGATTTTACAAAAGGGTTCCGTCTTAATTAAAAATACTGAATCAGAAAAATACTACTTTATACCATCCGATTTAGTAGAAAATATTAAATATAGCTCTACAACAAAAGAAAATTCTTATGAGGTAAATACAGATCCTTATACAAAGAAATCTATCTCTAGAATCAATAACCTAACGTATACCTTAAAAAAATATGAATCGATGATCTTGCGCTGTAAAGAATTAACCGTAAAACTAGCAAAACATCAAGCATCATTAAAGGATGGATCAATGAGTAATGAACAAATGGGAATTTGGAAAAAAGATTTGAATGAAGCTCAGCTACTTACTTATCAGATAGACATGTATAAATCAATGTATAAGAAAACTAATTATCCGGTTGAAAGATATGCTAATAAAAGTACCCTTAAAAGCTTTGATGAGATTTATAAAGAATTAACCAATGCTTTGAGATACGTAGCAGATTTCTAATATACCTAATCTTTATCATTTTTAGCTCCGTACCCATAACCGTACCCGTATCCATTCTTAGTGGATGCTGCATTTAAAAGCATAGCCATATTAGGTAATCGCTTATCCCTATAAAAACTTTCTGGAATTTTTAAAACTCTTTTATCGGAGTAATTCTCTCGCACTATATATATGCTAAGATCAGCAAAATGACTAATTAATAAGGTATCAGTAACCAAACTTACCGGAGCAGTATCTACTACAAGATAATCAAAATTTTCTTCTAAATAATCAAACATTTCTTTTACTCTATCATTAAGTAATAATTCTGCAGGATTAGGAGGAATAACTCCAGATGGTATTATATATATGGGATGCTCATCATTTTGCTTATAAATAACGTCTTCAATCGCTATCTCAGAATTCATTATATAATTAGTAAATCCTTTAGTATCCTTACCTTGAGGAAGTTCTAGAAAATTATGAAACTTTGGATCTCTGAAATCAGTACCTACATATGCGACTTTCTTACCAGAAATTGCCAATGCTTTTGCTAAATTGGAAGAAACTAAGGTTTTACCTTCCCCAGAAATTGTGGATGTAACAAAAAGTACTTTTCCAGTATCTTTTTTAATCCCTGCCATTAAAAAATTAAGATTTGTTCTAAGAATTCTAAATGCCTCTGCGACTGAAGATCTACTGGTTCCCGAAACAACAATTTTACTCTTTTTAGATTTTAGTTTTGGAATGGCTCCGAGAATAGGTATGGTAAGTAATTTTTCTAAATCTTCTCTAGAGCTTATTTTAGTATTAAAAAGGTCTTTCAAGTAGATTATTAAGAAAGGAAGCAACATACCAAAAAATAGTGCAGCAATATAAATCATTTTCTTATTAGGCGAAACATACTTTGAAGCCATAATAGAAGCCTCGTCAATTATACGTGCATTTGATAATGTTACATGACTTGTAATTTCTGCTTCTTCACGTTTTTGTAGCAAATAAAGGTATAATTGTTCTTTGATACCTTGCTCTCTACCTATTGCTGTTAATTCTTTTTGTCTTTGCGGTGCATTATATAATTTTCCACTAAAATACTTGTCTTGAGTTTTTAAACTATTTAAACTAATGCTAATCGAACTTTTAGCGCCATTTAAACTAGCTAATAATCCTTGCCTTAAAGAGTTAATTTGTTCGTCAATATTAACAACTACTGGATTCTGTTCACTAGATGATTTGAGTAACCTATTTCTCTGACGTATTAGACTATTATACCGAGCTACAGTAGCTGTAATTGATGGATCATCAAAACCAAGAGTAGATGGTAATAAATCATATTTACCATCTTGACTCATTACGAACCTTCTGGTAGATTCAATTTTTCTCACCTGTGTTTCTAACCGATTAATCTCTTGTACATTTCTGGAATCAATATCGGCCACACGCTGTGTTTGTGCTTCAACATTGCTAGTTAATCCAAATTTTGATTTGATTCCTGCTACTTCATCATCTACTTCGGTTAAATCTCCAGATATTAACTGTAATCTTTCACTAATGAAACCAGCGGTTCTGGCTGAAGTTTGTTTTTTATTTTCAATGGTCGATTTATTATATTCTTCAATAAGAGTATTTATAATATCTCTTCCTTTTTTCTTTACCGGATCATTAAGTGATAACTTTACAATAGAGGACCCTTTACCGACAGTACTAACTGATAATTTATTCCTATATTTTTGGACTATGCTTTGAACAGGAGAGATTTTAATATTAATAATCGCACCTTTATTGACTGTGATATCTTTTTTACTAGGTGTAATTACAACATCCCCAATACTAGTACTCACAGTCTTACCAAAAATATGATCACTTAAGATTTTTCCATCTTTATCAACGAACGAAAAATCAGTTTCAGATTTAATTAAAACTCTAAACAGTTTTGATTTGTTATGAACTATAGAATCCGCTGATAAAAAATTTATCTCGATCAGAGATTTAGGATAATTTTCTATTTCTAAAACTCTTCCTTTTGTAAAATACTGAACATTTAGGTTTAAACTATTGACTACATTGGTAATCAGAGTTCTGGATTTTATAATTTGAATTTCATTTTCTATTTTGTTAGATGAATTATCTAAAAGTCCTAAATCTTTGAATGCAGAAAGTTCTGACTCACTAACACTTTCTTCCTGAGAAATTAAGATAGTTCCCGATACGTTATACTGAGGAATTGTATATCTAATATGTAAAAATGCAAGCGCGATAAAAAGTACGACACTTATCACAAACCAATACCATTTTTTTAAGTATTTGAGAATTTCGCCTTTTAAATTGAAACCAGTTTTCGTTGCATCTTGAACCGAAATTGGCTCTGAAGTTTCTATATTCATCATATGATTACCTTAAAGCCAGAGTTAATGCAGATAGTGCGACACCAATAATACTTAAAACAAGTCCAACCACATTCCTATTACCCTCAGAGCTTCGTATTCTGGTAGTATTAGGCTCAATATATAAAACATCATTCTGCGCTAAATAATAAACCGGAGAATCGAAAATAGATTTTGATGTAAGGTCTACTCTATGATAGGTATTGACACCTTTATTTTCTCTAATCACCATTACGTTCTCTCTTCTTCCTGTTATTGTCATATCTCCCGCCAATCCCAAAGCCTCTACTATGGTAATTCTTTCATTTGGTATACTATAAGACCCCGGCACATTAACCTCACCTATCACAGTGATTTTAAAGTTTTTGAGTCTTACATTAACAATAGGGTCTTTTATATAAATTATTAATTTATCTTTTATTAGATCTTTTACTTGCACCCTCGTTAATCCAGCTATTTTAAGTTTACCAAGTATAGGAAATTCAATCATGCCTTCTTCATCAATAAGATATGTAGCTGCCTCTCCTCCAGAGGCAGAAGAACCACTACCCTCTTCAGTTAAAGTAGATAATGAAGATCCTTGCATCATATTAAAAGGGCGTGCTGCATCCATATCTGCTGCAGACACTAAGACGCTAACGATGTCGTCCACTTTAAAAACGGGTGTAAATGAATTTGTTGAAGAAATTTTTTCTAAATCCTCAGAATTTTGAAAATATACTACATCGGTTGGCGCTTTACAAGAAAAAACAACAATCGATAATAGAAAAAAAAATGATACTTTAATTAAGCGCATAGGGCAAATGCTTTTATATTTCTAATAATTATAATAACAAAAATACATTAAATACTTACTTGTAACATACAAAATTGAACAAGTAAATTTATATATAAATTTTATGTTCTTTTTTATGAATATTCGTTTCTATTTCCTTATTCTTTTTATCAATACTTTCGAATGTAGAGTTTTTAGAAATATATTCTGGTACAATAACCTTAAGTTGACCTACAACTTTATCGTCTTGATTAGATAAATTCATAGAACAAAGATCATCTATTTTGTTTTTTATCAAAGAAGAATCTGTATCATCAAACTTACTTATCATAATTTTTTTATGATATGTTGGTAATGTATTTTCTGTATCTGCTAACAATTCTTCATAAAGTTTCTCCCCTGGTCGTAACCCTGTAATTTGTATATCAATATCATTAGGATAATTGAGTCCTGATAATCTGATCATTTTTTTAGCCAGATCAAATATTTTTACTGACTCTCCCATATCAAATATAAAAATCTCACCACCATTCCCCATAGTTCCAGCTTCTATTACTAATTGTGAAGCCTCTGGTATCGTCATAAAAAATCGAGTTACATCTCTATGAGTAACAGTCAGAGGGCCTCCTTTTTCTATCTGCTTTTTAAACAATGGAATAACAGATCCATTGGAACCTAGTACGTTTCCAAATCTAGTTGTGATAAACTTTGTTTTACTAGTATTATGAAGGCACTTGATATACATTTCTGCAACTCTTTTTGTTGCTCCCATAACATTTGTTGGGTTTACCGCCTTATCAGTTGATACAAATACAAACTTATCTACTCCAAATTTTGAAGAAAAATCTGCAAGTCTTCTTGTACCTAATACATTAATTTTTACTGCCTCATATGGATTATTTTCCATTAAAGGTACATGTTTGTAGGCAGCTGCATGGAACACCAAGTTAGGTCTGAATTTTTCAAAAATTGTTTCGATTCGCTCATTATCTCTTATATCAGCAACAATTGGAGTAAAATTATTAACCCCCTTACTTAACAACTCTTGTTGCAAATCATATAACGGAGATTCCGCCTGATCTACAAGTATTAAATGTTTATATTTATAATAAGCTGCCTGTCTTACAATTTCGCTCCCAATAGAACCAGCAGCTCCTGTTACCAAAATAACTTTATCTTTAAACTCTTTATGTATATTTTGATTTTCTAATGCAATAGGTGCTCTATCTAATAAATCTTCAATCTGAATTTGTTTTATCTGAGAGACTTGTAATGTACCATCAATCCAATCATTAATAGCTGGAATAATTTTAACTTTAACGGATAACCCTAGTAAATCATCTGAAATTTCGGTCAATCGTTCTTTACTAATTAAAGGAATAGAAACAATAATCTCGCTGATATTATGTTTTTCTACAAATTCCTGATTAATAGATCTAGAACTATACACTTTAATCCCATTGATAGTCTTACCAATTTTTTGTGAATTATCATCTATGAAACCTACTACAGAAACAGACTTCTGAGAATCACTGGTGACTGCTGCTAATGTTATTAAACCAGAATCTCCCGCACCATAAATCATGATTTTAGAGGCATCCCCTAATTTTGATTTTATATAGAGATAACAATACTTAAAAATTAAACGACTGGTAGTTAATGTTATAATATTTAATAAGTAGTGAATACTAATGATGGATACAGGAATATTAAGCAAATCCGGGATTAACGACAATCTGCTAGAGACCATCAACGCGCCGCTTAATGCTATTAGTACAGTCACTGCTAAAAACAGATTATATGCATCTTTCATTCCTGTATGTCTAACCACTCCCTTATAAGATCCTATTAACAGGAAACTAATAGCAGATAATACAATAATTACAGGTACTTGATAAAGCAGTCCAGGAGTATCTATATCCATCGTAATTCCAAATCTGACAACGTATGCCAGAAAGAAATTAAACACAGTGATCGCAATATCTATCGATAAAACGAGCCATTTCGATGCGTGTTTATGAGAATTATTAATTATGTAGTCTTTTATCATGTAAATACGTTTTTAATTACCGATACGATTCTAAATAAATCCTCTTGTTCAAGATTAGAACCGCTAGGTAAGCAAAGTCCTCTATCAAACAAGTCATCAGAAATTCCATTAAGATACATGGTACAGTCTTCAAAAACAGGCTGACGATGCATGGGTTTCCATAAGGGTCGTGATTCTATATTTTCTTTTCCAAGAGCAGTTCTTATAGTTTCTCTTAATTCATACGAAGTTGTTTCTATACAACTTAGCCATCTATTAGAGTAAAAGCCATTTGGTTCTTCAAGAAATTTAATATCAGGAAGTTCTTGTAAATGTTCCTTATAAAATTTAAAATTATTTCTCCTTTTTTGTACGTGCTGATCCAATACTTGCATCTGCCCTCTCCCAATACCAGCTAGGATGTTGCTCATTCTATAATTAAAACCAATTTCGGAATGTTCATAATGCGGAGCATCATCTCTTGATTGTGTAGCAAGAAAAATAGCTTTTTCTTTATATTTTTCTGTTTTAGAAACTAAAGCTCCTCCTCCAGATGTAGTTATTATTTTATTACCGTTGAATGAAAGAATTGCAATATCTCCAAAAGTTCCACATTTTATATCATTGTGTGAACTTCCTAATGCTTCAGCACTATCTTCTAAAACGGGAATTTCATAAGTTAATGCTATTTTATGGATAGCCTCCACTTGATAAGGCATCCCATAAAGGTGTACGGCTACAATGGCTTTTGGTTTTTTTCCTTTAGAAATCCTATCTTTTATAGCAATTTCTAATTGTTCAGGACACATATTCCAAGTTTGCGATTCGCTATCAATAAAAACAGGTGTCGCACCCAGATATACAATTGGATTAGCTGAAGCAGAAAAGGTCATACTCTGACACAATACTTCATCGCCTCGAGTAACTCCTAATAATTTTAAGCCTAGATGTAATGCCGCAGTACCAGAACTTAATGCAGCTACACTTGTACCACTTTGAAGGTATTGTTGTATATCTTCTTCAAAACCATCCACGTTAGGTCCTAAAGGAGCAACCCAATTAGTATCAAAAGCAGATTTTACAAAACTCTGTTCCGTGCCCCCCATATGTGGTGAAGACAACCAAATCCTCTTGGATTCTACTAAATTCATAATTTTCACATTAATAATGAATAACAAATTTCCCTCAACAAATGTACCATACCTATGACATTTATCTATATTCTTTTTTAAATAATCTAAAAAATATTTAGGAAGAGGGGGGTAGTACTTCCAAAAAAAATGTATTTGCTTTACTTGCTTTACAACCGCTAAAATAACTCAGATAAATTAAAATTCAGTCAATAAATTGAATTTTTAGACACAATGCTAAAATAAACGTCAAATCACCAGTAAATAAAGAAGCAAAATAAAAAATAACGGTTTTACCGTAAGAAAAATACTATAAAAGCATATTTTGTATATTTGTTTTAGAGTTAAAATAAATAAATTTTGTTTATTAAATATACAAAAAACTATTACAATTAACACTGATAATTAAACATTTGTTAAGAAAAATAATTGTTATATCATAAAGTAATTTTAGAATATAATTCTATCAATTATTCATCAGTTTTTAAACTCTTTCTCAGCGGGGTGTTTACCCCTTTGCTTATTAATTTATAAATTTATGAATACCCAGTATCACTAACATTGAGAAGAATATATGTTTATATTTTGATTTTATTAATTAAATAGATCAATTTTATCTCATTTAAAATAAGGCAATTAAAAATAATTGTTAGTATATAAAACACGATTAGCTTACACACTATTTATCGCACATGTTATTTGACTCATTATCTTTTTTTATTTTTTTACCGATTGTTTTTGTTTTGTATTGGTTTTTGTTCAATAAGCAATTGCTATTACAAAATTCTTTTTTGCTTCTTACGAGTTACTTATTTTACAGCTTATGGGATTGGAGGTTTCTATTTCTAATTCTCTCCAGTACTATTCTTGATTTTTTTGTTGGTCAACGTATTTATTCCAGTGACTCTATACAGTTAAAAAAACGATGGTTGTGGGTTAGTATATTATTCAATTTAGGGTTGTTAGGCTTTTTTAAATATTATAATTTCTTTATAGATTCCTGGGTAGATTTTGTATCTGTTTTTGGTTATGAACTAAAAAGTGCCTGGACACTACAAATCATTCTTCCAGTCGGAATATCTTTCTATACATTCCAAACTATGTCTTATTCTTTAGATATTTATTATAAGAGAATTACTCCCTCCAGAAACTTTATATCATTTGCTACTTTTGTGAGTTTTTTCCCTCAATTAGTAGCAGGTCCTATCGAGAGAGCTTCTAATTTATTATCACAAATTACTGCTAAGCGAACATTCAATTACAAACAATGTACGGAAGGATTGAAACTTATTCTATGGGGTTTATTTAAGAAGGTGGTTATTGCAGATAGTATTGCTCCTATTGTAGATGATATTTTTGCAAATTATAGCACCTACCCTGCTTCTACTCTTATTCTCGGTGTTTCTTTATTCAGTTTTCAAGTGTATGGCGATTTTAGTGGGTATTCTGATATTGCCATTGGTACGTCAAAATTATTTGGAATAGAATTAATGTCTAATTTCAAATTTCCAAATTTTTCCAGAAATGTAACCGAGTATTGGCAAAGATGGCATATCTCATTATCCACTTGGTTTCGTCATTACGTTTATATTCCTTTAGGTGGTAGTCGTGTAAACAAATTAAAATCAGTAAGGAATATTGCTATTATCTTTCTAGTTAGTGGCTTTTGGCATGGTGCTAATTGGACGTTTATTGCATGGGGAGCGATTCACGCTATCTTATATATTCCAGTCTTTCTAATGGAAAAAAACAGAATCTATATGAATACTGTGGTTGCAGAGAATAGTTGGTTTCCATCGATAAAAGAGGTAATACAAATTATACTTACTTTTTTTCTTATCACTTTCTCCAGGATCTTTTTTAGATCAGAATCAATCACAGATGCGTATAGCTTCTTACTACAAATATATTCGGATTTCAGATTTGAAACATATCAGCATCCATTAGGATATCGTATGATTGATTATTTTATTCTCTTGATAGTCTTTATATTATATGAGTTTATAATACGCAGGAACGAACGTGCTCCTTTTAATTTTAAATCTAAAACGGTACGTTTTATATTATATACTTTAGTTATTTTAGGGATGCTTTTATTTTATGACGATAGTATAGATCGATCATTTATTTATTTTCAATTCTAAGTTCATCTATACAAATTATAAGTACTTTAAAAAGTTGAAACGATATGAAAAAATTAATTATTAAGAGCTTCTTATACATGAGTGTTATCCTTCTTTCATTAGAAGCATTAGTTCGGGTGTTTTACTTAGGCAAGGATACCCCTACCCGATTTCTCGATGAATATAAAGTAGAAAAGTGGGCTCCTAATCAACAAGGTTTTTCTGTGACAGGTAACAGACGGCAAAATTTCTCTGAGTTTAAAATAAATAATTCTGGTTATAACTCTTATCGTGAGTTTACTCCATCAAAAAACAAAATAGAAGTTGCATTGGTTGGAGATTCATTTATCGAGGGATTTCATCAGAATTATTACAACTCTATAGGTAAAAAAATTGAAAATGAAATCCCCAATATTGAAGTTTATGAGTATGGTTATGCAGGATACGATTTTGCAGATCAACTCCACTTAATAAACGCATATCGAGATCAATTTGATCTCATAGATTATATAGTTCTTGGAATAAAATTCTCTAATGACCTTACCAGAAGTCGATATAATGTAATTACAGATAGGTCCGCATTAGAATCACCTTTCAATAAATTACTCAAAAAAAGTAAATTAATTGTCTATTGCAAAAGTATCGGAATCTTAGATCCTCCGCTCAGATTGATTAGCCAAGTATCTAATTTGTTTAGTCCTGAATCACAGTCCAGTAATTCACACGTAAACATAGCTATAGAATCCAAAAAAGAAATAGAATACCTTAAAAATTTTAAGAAACTAGTATCTCTATATGGATTTGATAAAAGTAAATATATTCTAATCTTAGATAGTAATGTAACAAATCCAATCTTTCTCAATTATTTAGATACAAATGGATATCAATATATAGATTTCTTTCCTTCGTTTACATCCACAAAAAAACCAACTACACTAATTTATGACAAACATTGGAATAATTATGGACGAACTATTATTGCAAAAGAAATCTCAAAATTTTTGAAATCAAAACTAATTGATATTAAATAATTAATTAGGAAAGGTTATTAATCAAAACTATTCTATTCATATTTTCTATACAAAGGAAAAAAGTCAGATACTTTTTCATCAATACTATCTGATTTAAAGCCTTCACATTTCTGAGCTACTAAATTCTCATAAACAACTTGATTAATAATTTTTTTACCAATGTAATAGATCGCATCTTCATCATTGGGGAAAAATGATTTTTTATACTTATAAAGTCCGTCACCATCTTCTCTTCCTCCACCCAGTACATAATGAGTAAAATTATGTTCTCTGGCCCAATTTAATACTTCAATTTTGAGAAAATCGTTAGGTCTTGTATAAAAATAATCTGATAATGTACCTCCCAAATACGAATATAAAGTAGAACCATCTATTAGAATTAGCTCTGTTGATATAGGGGTATCCTCTTTATAAATCATTGCGATCATGCAGGATTCAGGATTGTTGATGATAAAATTTTTGAAATAATCTATGTAATGAAAATATTGAGAATGTGCATTATTACGATGCATTGTCTGAATATAAATATCATAAAAATCTTTTATAATATCTTGCGATATTGAATTGCGATACATCACTAATTTTAATTCTTCCTGCACAGCTTTTCTATGGTTATTCCTAACTTTTGGTTTAAATTTTTCCCACTGCACGTCCTTCTCTATGATATTTCCTTTTATATTTTTAAGACTTGGTGATAATACACCATTATATTGTATATGATTACCATTTAAACTAAATCGAATAAACTCACTAATTATATTCTTTTTTCTATACCATATATTTACTTGTTTCCAGAAATGTTTTATAGAATCTTCATCTATCGTATCAGGATTATAAAGTGGACCGCTATAGCCATACGGAGAAATCACATCAGAATATTCAGTATTCACACCGTCAACTGTAATTCTTCTTTTGTAAAAAGGCATAATAATTATAGGAGTATCATCTCTATTCAATACAAAATAACATAGACGATGAATATTCATATCCGTAGTATCTAATAATTCTACTTTATAAAACGGATTAGAATCATAAACTGCTTTTACATTCTTTTCATATATATTTAACTCCTCTTTGGTCTTAATTTTTTTTATTTTAAACTGTGTATCTAATGATACTGAACTAAGATACCCTTCACCTTTCTTTCTATTACGTATTACTTTTGCTGGCACACCGTATGACATCATATAAGCATTAACATTAGAAGTGACAACTGCCCCGGCTCCAATAACTGTATGCTTACCAATTGATATGTTCTGTAAAACGGTTGCTCCTATTGATATGGCAGTATACTCACCTACAAATACAGCTCCTCCTGTAGTAACTCCTGGTGCCAAACTAGAAAAATCTTGCATTATTGAATCATGTCCGAAATTAGCGTTTGTATTAATGATACAAAAATCACCTACAACTGCATCTGCATTGACGGTCCCTGATGCTAAAACCACTGTACCTTTACCTATAGTAGCATATGGACTTATAATAGCTGAAGGATGAACGACGGTTATAAATTCAAAATCGGGAACTAACTTTATTATTTTTTGATATATAATAGAACGAATCCAATTATCGCCAATAGAAATAATACCTTTCTTTACACCTTTTATTGCTAGCTCTTTTAAAAAAGATTCTTGTCCAAGAACCTCATAGCCTAATAATTTATCACCTATAGCCTTATAAGTATCTATAAAACCAAGAATTTCATACTTTTTATTTAACTCGATAGCTTCTAGAACAACTTTTGCATGTCCAGATGCACCAATAACTACAATTTTATCCATTTACAATCTTATTTAAATAAGAATACATAATCAAATCCATTACTCTAAAAAATGTTTTAAACTTAAAAACATCGATTTTATACTATTACTCATTTCTCGTCGTGTATCTCTTCTATTTTCTTTATCGTTTTTAAAATTAACTTCTTTCCTTTTTTAGCAAATTTCGGATATAACGTATCAAAAGTATCTCTATCTTCAATTTTAATAGCTGATTGACATAAAATTAGACCTTCATCTACTTTATCGTCAATGATATGAGTGGTTATTCCAGTTATTTTAACTCCATATGCTAATGCGTCTTGAATCGCTGTTTTGGTTCCTAAAAAACTAGGGAAAAGTGATGGATGAATATTTATAATTCTATTAGGGAAAGCAGATAGCATCTGATCTTTAATTATATACTTGTAATTAAGTAAAAATATATAATCAATATTTCGTTTTTGTAATTCTTCTATGATCTTCTTTTGATATACTGCCTGATTGGTAAAAGATTGTTTTTCTAACTTAAGCGTCTCCACTCCTATCTCTGATGCCATTTCAGCTGCTCCACATGGCTCAGATTCGTAAATGACTATAGATATATTTGTAGTATTAGGTAACTTTTTAGCTTTAAAAGCTTTTAAGGTATCAACTGCATTCCTGCCCCATCCAGTTACAAGAATAGCCCAGTTAGTTTTGTCTTTTGTATGCATAAAATAAAGTGTAGTTTTTTATCAATATAAATAGGGTATATTAAAAATATTTTAAATATCTGCTTTTTCTACTTTGAAAACAAAAATATTAGAAAGTTTATAAGAGAAACTTGACTGTGAAATATTTTTATAAAATTCGATCACTGCACAGTAGCCCACATGTTAATTCATTTTGTTTTACTTCTTTTTATTTGCAATTCTTTCCTCTTTTAGATTAAGCATAACTGATTGCGGATCTACAACAACATCTTTTGATGTTATTACATTTTTAATCGTTTTAATTACTATTTTGACATCTAACAAAAATGACAGTTCTTTTACATAAACAACATCCATAGCGAGTCGATCATCCCATTTTAATAAATTCCTTCCTGATACTTGTGCAAGCCCCGTGATACCAGGTCTTATGCTATGCCTAAGTTTTTCATCTTCTCTATAATATGGTAAATATATGGTCAATAGCGGTCTGGGTCCAATAAAACTCATATCACCTTTTAGAACATTGATTAATTGAGGAATTTCATCTAATGATGTTTTTCTCACAAAACTTCCTATGGCAGTTAATCGTTCAGAATCAGAAAGCAAATTACCCTCTATATCTGTACGATCATTCATAGTTTTGAATTTAATAATAGAGAAGATTCGCTCATTTTTACCTGGTCTTTTCTGAACAAAAAATGGTTTTCCTGAATTAGCAATTGTCAAAAAAATTGTGATACATATAAATATAGGAGTGACAAAAATAAGAAGAATAAAAGCGCCTATAAAATCAAAAACTCTTTTAAAAAATAATGCATACATAAAAATTACAAATTTACTTCATTAATAATTGCTCTCTCCTTTCCGGATGGTAATAAAGATACGTCAGTTACTAATTCTACAAAAATTATTGCATCCTGACCCAGATATTTTTTAAACTCTTGTATAAAAATTTTCTGCTGGTCAAAAGTATTGTTTTCAGTCTTTAGTTTAAAGAGATATTCTTTTTTTGTTTTTTGAATAATTTGTCGTTGTATGATTTCATCGTATTTATTGATCAGTAATAAGATACTTGTAGACAATATTTCTCCAGAGGTATTACGTATCATATCCATTTTCCTACCTTCTACTTTTGTAAGTACTAACGGAAGTATCTTATCACTGTCAGGATAATCCATAACTCCCAGGTCACCAGTATCATATCTAATAATTGGTGTCATATAATTAAAAAGGTCGGTGATAACAATCCTACCTAATTCTCCCGATTTCACAGGTACATCTTGCTCAAGATCCAAAATCTCAACATAATAGCTTGCCTGATTAATAACAAAGTATTCAGCCTCTTTAGGCTGTTGTGCGATCATACCGTTTTCAGAATTAGAATATCTCGAGACCATATCAACATTAAAATACTTTTTCATCTTCATTTTTGTGTTAATATCTAATCTCTCAGATATACCTATCACTGATTTTAATTGACAATCAATAGGAGCAGATTCTATAGTATCCAGATATTTACATATTTTTGTAAATGAAGATGCATATCCAATCATTCCTTTATTAGACTTACTATTAATTAAAGAATCTAAGAGTTGTTTGATTGAATTGGAAGATAATTCAAATACATTGACAGAAACAATATTTTGTAGTATTGAGGTTAGCTTACTTTTCTTTTTAAACATATTCCAAAAGCGTAGGTAGTACAATCTGTAGCCAATATAAAAACCCGCTAATTCTGAATAATAGACTATATCAGCTGTATTTCGAGCTTTTTTATTAATATCCTGAAAGACTGTAAATGCTGCACCAGTAGACCCACTAGTTGTAACAGTTACCTTTCTTTTACTTTGATATTTTTTTGATACAAACTCATTATATGATGATTTGATAATTTCCTTGGTAATGACAGGAAAATCATTAATATCCTGACTTGTATATGAATTATAAAAATTTGTGGTATCAGATGCATGTAATAGTATATTCTGAAGGTACACCCTGATTTTCTCTTTTGTACGGAGGTGGGCAGGATACTCTGTTATGAACTTAATATCCTTATAATGAGTATATATAGAACCTCCTTTTAATAAATCAAATAACCAAAATAAAACCTCTCTAACTTTTTCCTTACCCTTCATTTACTAAAAAACCTTTTTATAATTACTTTAAAACCGTAATAAAAAGGTAAAATATACTATTTATTTTCTAAAAACTAATTCTTTAATAGTTTTTCATACTCATGAAGAATTTCTTGCCAGACATAATTTCGTTCATAACGTTCTACGATCATCTGCCTGCATACTAACGAGGTTTGTTTTATCAATTCTCTATTTTTAATTGTTTTTAATATTGCATCTTTTAGTGCTTCGTCACTTTTAGGCGGTATAATCAGACCATTGATATTTTCTTCTACAATCTCATTACATCCATTGATATTAGTTACAATACTATATACACCCATAGCTCCGGCTTGCATTACTACATTAGGAAAACCCTCTCTATAGCTAGGAAAAGTCAATACATCAGAAATTGCTAAAAATGGTCTTACATCGGTCTGCCATCCAACAGGAATTATGTTGGGATTTCTATCAATTTCGGATTCAGTTTGGGGTAATACCGGATCAAGTTCCCTCTCATAAGATCCCACTAATATCATTTTGACTTGTTGATGTTCTTGCTCAATAATATTAAATGCATTGATCAACTCATTAATCCCTTTATCCTTAACTAATCTCCCAACAAATACAAAAACCATATCGTCTTGGGTAATCCCTAATTTTTCTCGTAATGCGTTGTTATCCTTTGAACTATATAATGTTGGATCAAAATGATTTGTATCTATACCATTAGAACTTCCTCTAGCGAGTACTTTAAGTTTTTTTTCTGAAGTATAATTATTATCTAAAATAATTGATTTTAATCCTTCTGAGTTGGGATAAATCATACTTGCACAAGCATAAGTTATTTTCTCTACAGCGTCTAACAAAATACGCTTAGCTCCTACAGCTTCCATCAACGGTAAACCAGCAATAGTATGTAATCTATTAGGTACTCCTGCAAATTTAGCCGCAATCATAGATACCGTGCCAGCTTTTGGTGTATGGCTATGTACGATTGCAGGTTTTTCTTTTTTAAAAATTTTATATAAATGATAAACAGACTTCAGATCTTGTAATGGTGTGATTTTTCTAGTCATTTCTACAGGAATGACTTCTATTATTTCTTCATTGGCTACTCTATCTAATTGATAAACACCATCAATTTGTTCTCCTTTACTAGAAATACCTATCATTTTATAGTAATTGGACATAAATTTTAATTGTCCCTTTAATAAACCTCCAAGAGAAATAGGGACGGTTGTGATTCTAATTATTTTCTTCATTATACGTTGTACTGATCGACTCTAATTTAACTGCAAATATAGAGATATCAACAAGTGTTTTTGTCCTCTAAAAATTATTTATTGCTGTCTTAAATATTTAATTATATTTAACTTTTTTTTAAATAAACTTAGTTCTTGCATATTTTTAAATCTTAAGGACAATTATATTTTGTCTTTAAGGTTTTCCCGTAATCGATTAATTGTTAAACGTTTAAAAATTTAATTTTGCTTAATTTTAACATTTTTTTATCGATTAAAACACAATAACCCCGATAAAGTGTCGTTATATTAGCTAAATAATCAAAAAATACAACCAAAAAATTCCCCCCATGAAAAATTCTTTTTATTTACTTTTAGTATGTTGTTGCCTTAATTTTATTTCTTGTAACACAGAATCTTTTGAAGATGAAGTTTTACAAGAGGAAACTGATCCTAATATTCCTGAAGAAGAAAGTGAAATTACATCAACTACTCCATGTGATTTTGATCTTTCCGAAATCACTTCAAATTCTACGATAACAATTGATTGTATCTTAGACTTAGGTGGTGCAGAAATTTCTCTTCCTGATAATGTTAATTTTGATTTTAATGGAGGTGATATTACAAATGGAACTATTAATTTTAATGGAGGGTATATCGATGGAAGACTTTTGAGTTCTAAACTTACTGTGAATGGCGATGTGAAATTAAAAGAACCTACACTCAAATATGTACCATCCAGATGGACTATCGTACAAGGTGAAACCACATCAGCAGTTGCGTTGGAAAACCGTGATCATCTGGAAAATATCTTTGCGATGGTACAAAAACTAGAAGGTAATACTTTAGAGATTGATAAGCTGGATGCATATTTTG
The DNA here is from genome assembly GCF_039539305.1 of Aquimarina addita. Classification (NCBI taxonomy): domain Bacteria; kingdom Pseudomonadati; phylum Bacteroidota; class Flavobacteriia; order Flavobacteriales; family Flavobacteriaceae; genus Aquimarina; species Aquimarina addita. The sequence goes on from NZ_BAABCW010000004.1 coordinate 76,314, forward strand.
AAGTTAGTTTAGTTACACATCCTAGTGATCCTAATTTTAGAGCTTCTTTAGAAGCTATTAATGTACCGTCAAATTTTAATTTAAAGATGACGAACAATACAAAATTAAGAGTATTTCCTAATAATAGGCAAACATATGCACTTCTTTCAGTAAGAGAAGCTTCTGATGTAACTATTAGTGGTGGAATCCTTCTTGGTGATAGAGACGAACACGATTATTCTGCCGGAGATCAGGAATGGGGATACTTAGTATTCTTAAAGGCTGCAGTAAATACAACGATTAGTGGAATGACCCTAAAAAATGCAATGGGTGATGGTATGAAGATCCAAAGTTTAAAATTTTTCTATGAACCAGATCACATTCCTACACATGATATTGTTATTACAAAATGTATTTTTGATTCTAATAGAAGAAATAATATGTCAATAACAGGTGGTTATGATATTTATGTCGATGACAACCAATTTCTGAATGCAAGTGTAGATACAGATTCTTCTGAAGGAGTTGCTCCTGGATTTGCTATTGATATAGAAGCTACCAGAAAAAGAGATGAAGCTACTGGTGAAATGTTCTATTATGAAAGGGCTGAAGATATTTATATTACTAATAATACAGAAACGGGAAGTAGAATTGGAGGATTTACTGTTGCAATTGGTTATGACGTAACTATAGAAAATAATACTGTAGAAACGGGTATCAGTTATTCATTTGCAAATGGAACAAAAATCATTGGAAATACAGTAGTTGCTCCAGAATCTGGAAGATCAGGAGCTGGTATCAAAGCAGGTCGAGAAAATGGTGATGATGCTACTATTTATGACAACCTAGTATCTAAAAATACAGTGAGAGGTTTTGGAACCTCGATTTTTGTTTCCAATAGAGATGTTGTAATAGAAGGTAATAATTTGGAAGATTTCGGAGCTGGTATAAATATGAGTAAATTAACTAATGCCGAAATAAAAAATAATATTTTAAATAGTGAAAGAGATGGTTCTATAGGAATTGTTAGCTCTACAACTGGTCTTGATAATGTAAGTATCTTTGGTAACAATGTTACTGTAGCTAGAAACCCTATTAAGATGTCTAATCTAAATCTAGAACCAGAAGCTAGTGATTATGTTACAAGTATTTATAATAACGTGTTAAACACTCCAAATGATAGTAGTACTCTATTTATAAAATCAACAGGAATTGAATTTACTGATAATGAATTAAATCACCAGATAGAGGTTTTTAATTGTGATGGAATAGCATTTATGAAAAACTCTGTTACGGATAGCGATGATCACGGTTTTCATTTAAGAGAAGTAAACAATAACATTAATATAGCTAATAATACTATAAATGTTAGTGATAATAGAGAATGTATTCAAATTGAAGATTCAACCAGTACCTCTGAAGTTACTATCACTAATAATACGTGTCAATAATAATATGTAAATAGACTTTATAGATTGCTAAAAAAATGGATGAATAATTTTCATCCATTTTTTTATGTGCTATAATAAGTATTAGGATGAAAGTATAAAATAAACCTAGATACGTATCCGTTTCCCTCTTAGATTTGATTGTATACCATTTCATTACAAAAGGCTAATAAGCTATATTCCTTTTCTGCTGAACAAAAAGAAACCTTATTTTTAGCCTCTTTTATCATTTAAAATTATTTACAATTTATCGTATTTAAAAATAAACTCCTTAAGTATCTATTATATAAAATTTAAGACTTAATATATCTGTAATAAAAGTATAAGTTTCATTGAAAAGGTTATTATAAAACTAAAGGAACCAACGGTCAAAATACAAATAGGTACAGTATTAAGTTATTGATCTATTAAAATAGCGCTAATAATCTTGCAAATGGAAAATAATTTAGAGGTAAAAAGATAAATACAAACAGATAGAACCAAGAAAACATAGTTAACTTATGATCCTCAAGTGACTGAATAAATCCTAAAACTGTCAGTATGATTGCAAATCCTGTAACTGTAGCTATTGGGTAAGTTGTTAAAATAAAAGTTACTAAGAAAACATTCCTATATTTAGAAAGTAAAAAATTTCTAGGTAAACAAAAACTGATGGCTATCATACCTTCTATAAAAATTGTCCAATAAGAAATTAACATTCCGAATCCTCTAATATTATCAACTCCATTTACTAAAAAACTGGTTTTAGGATCATTAGTTTTTAATAATAACCTTAGGTTTTCTTCATTTTCTATTAATAAATTTAAGTCAACTTTCCCCATCAGTGAACTAAAACCAAAAAATCTAGGATCTGTAGTGTTTGTAAATTCAAAGAAAGATCCATCTAAAAATTCTGATGCCATAAACTTTCCTATAGTTGCAAATAAAAAACAAAATCCGATGATTAATCTGGATTGAGTATTCAGAAATCTAAGAGGGTGTATTTTTTCTTTCAAAAACATCGCAATAGTGACAGCAATAATAATAAAAGCAAAAATGTGTTTATGATTTGGGACGTATCCCACTAAATCTAAAACTAGATAAAAAGTACTGGCCATACAAGCAATTAGCGTCCAATAGTATGGATGCTCTCTAACCACCTTAAACAAAATTCCGGGGATCAAAATTACAGGCATAAAAATGGACAAATATCCATTGTCATTCATATACATTAAAAAGATAAGCAATAGCATCTGTAAAGTAAGGGTAAGAATACTATCATTATTAGTGGTCTCTGAAATATGTCGTATTTTACTAACAATTAAACCTCTGGTTCTAGATACACCTTTAATCATTGCTTTCATTATTTAATAGTTGTAATTCAATACGTTCCTCATTGCCATCATATAGTACTTTAAAAATTTGAATTTCAGTAATCGACTCTTTAGAAATAAGTTCATCACAGGATACAGAAAGATCAAGCAGCTTAATTCTATCAGTTTCCCTATCATAACACCAACGCATGTTTTTAACCTTATTCAATGCCTCTATTTTACGATCCTCACTAGGTAATATTCTCAAACCAATATCTTCATCTTCTAGCGCTGGTATATCTCTAAAATTTATAAAATATTCTTTTCCATTATGCATTACGCTAGCACCAGAAGTTCTATATAACATCTTATCAATTTTACCAAACATCCTCATTCCACCACCCATCCAGCTATCTAATTGATCGGTTTCTACCATAATTATATTTCTGACAAAAAAGAAAATCATGAGAGTTGGTACTATAAAAACTAATATGTTTTTTTTAATCATTTTACAATTATTTAATTTTATAAAAACTGAGCTCTTTCTTCTGGTGATGGTAAACGACAACTTTCTTTTTTACCAAAAAGGCGATATCTGTTTTTTGATATAATTTTATAAAAAAAATCTCTCAAAAATGCTGGCATTATTAAAAAAAATGAAGCTAACAATCGATAATTTGGCAATTCCTTGAGAATACGAAGTACTGCAGTAGATTTTTTATATATCTGTCCTTTATCATAGAAATAAATAGTAGAAAAACTATTATGTATTATAATATCTTTACCTTTTAAAATTTCCTTAGCCGTATCTGACTGTAAAGAACAGTAAAATATTTTGTGATTGACATCTCTTTTAATGACGAAATCAATAAAGCCATTACATAGGTTACATACTCCATCAAAAAGAATAATCATTCTTTCCTCTTTGTCTCCTGTATTTATCCTTTCTGTAGAATTCATTAGTAAATAATTATAATTAAAAAAATATTTTTAGTCTTTTGTTAGCATAGATTAGAGCAGAACCAAATACTACTGAAAAAAAGATTATCAATATATATCGCTCTGTGTTTTGAACTTTTAGAAATATATCTTTCATCATATATAGAACTAAAGGATGAATAAAATATATGGCAGCGGATAATTTAGAAATAAAATCATCCTCTACCTCAATAATTTTAGATTTATTACTTAAAAAAAGTATTAATGCAGGGCATAAGACAATTAAAATAATATAAAAATCAAAGCCTCTCCTGCCAATTACATAAAAATGCAATAGTGCTTCTGAGAACAAAAATAAAAAACACAAAATTAATATATATAACTTAGAAAAAGACTTTTTTAATCCCTCCATAAAACCTTTTTTAGATATTAAATAACCAATTGCTACAAAGGGGAATCCCATAAAAAGAAAATTTCTTGAAGGAAAACTTGATCGAATTAATCCTCCTATCAGACCCTCTTCATCTGGATAAAATAATTCGACTTTTTGAACTAACCAACCAATAATAAATAAGAACAAAGCAATTTTGAATAATTGTTTATCGCTAATATTCTTTTGTTTCAAAAAATATAACAGTATTACTCCACCTATAAGCGCTATTATATACCATAAATGCCAAAATCCAAATAAAATAGATGAGATATTCATTAAGATTGAGACAGGCATACTATCTTTAAAATGAAATAAGTAAAAAGGTGCATAAATGAGCATCCATACTATATAAAAGATAAACAACCGCTTAATATATTTACGAAAAGCAATATTATTTTCTAATACTTTCTTAAGATACAAACCATTAAGAACAAAAAAACATGGAACCGCTATACGACATATACCATTTACGATCATATGAGAAAAGAGACGAGATGATTCCCAAAAAATAGGGCTATGAATTATTACGACTAAAAGACTCATAATTATTTTTAGATAATCTAATGTAATATTTCTCTTCATACTTACTTAATGTTCTTGATTAGGTTATTTCATTGTATACATTGATATACTTTTCTACCATTTGATTAATATCGTACTGATTCGATTTTTTTAAACATTTCTCTGAAATTTGCTTATAATAATCTTTATCTGATATTAATTTTTCTATAATATCTTGTAATTCCCTATCGTGACCAGGCTCAAATAAAACTCCATCTTGCCCTATTATTTCTGATAATCCGGGCACATTAGATCCAATACTAGCATTACCAGCGGCCATCCCTTCTACTATCGCCAACCCAAACCCTTCATAATGAGATGATAAAACAGAAATATCAGCAGTATTAACCAATTTAGGAACATCAGATCGGTGACCTAAAAAATGTACTCTTTGTTCTAATTGAAGTTTTTTTACTAAGGCTTCATTTTCATTTTTCAAAGGGCCATCTCCTATTAGTAATAAATGGACATTTTTAGAAATAGAACTCATTGCTTTAATTAATGTTTTCTGATCCTTTTGAGATGTAAAACTTGATACTTGAATAACTACTTTTGATTCTTCTGGTATCCCTAAATCAGAATTTTTATATGGTGTAGCTTTCTTTATAGCTTCCAAATTGATTCCATTATTTATAACTGATATTGAAGTTTTACTATTACTCAGATGCGTTTTCAAATTAGAAGCTACACCGTCTGATATCGCAATAATTCGAGAAAATTTACTATATATAAATTTATCCAAATATTTAAATATTGTTATTTTCCTTCTTCTATTTTCAGTGTTGTGCTCTGTCAGCACTAATTTTGGTTTTTTAGTTTTAAATATATTAGCTAATGCTACCCAGTAAAGTGCCGGAAACAAATGCACATGAACTATATCATACCTTTTTAGATATTTTCTTAATGCATTGATATGAAGAGGACTGTATAAACTTCGATTTGAATTCAGGTGTATGATGTTCACATTCTTATTTTTTAACTCATCATAAAACGGTGTTCGTTCTCCATTTAACAGCAAAATATCCATGATTAATCCCTTTTCTTTATATAATGGGATAGATTCTACCAGAAGCTTTTCTGCTCCTCCAAAATGTAATGAATTAATAATTTGTAATATTTTCATATAGTTTTACTTACCAGTACTCTTATAAAAAGTTAAAATTAGTTTTTCATATCACGTGTTTTGAAAACCACATAAAAATATAAGAACACACCTATGGGAAAACAAAGAAAAGTTAAAATAGGTTTTGGAGATCTAAATAGCATATTCCAATCTTTTAAAAAAATACTATGTGAAATATAATGTACAGTACTTTTCAATCTTACTTTAAAAAAATTACTTTTTTTCATAGTAAGCATACGTGCATACCTAAAGCCCTTTGGGTGTCTCCTATATTGTTTAATTATATTTCTAGAGGAACCATCTTCCATATATTCTACAATACATAAAACTTCATTAAGACATAATAGTTCATAATCTTTGTCTATAAGTAAATATAAAGTTCCCAACGGCACAAAACGTTCTCCTTCAAAAATGGGGTAACGAGGGTATTTATTTACAATTTCCGTTCTATATACTATTTTCTTATCACCATATATATGATGTATATTGTAAATATTTTCTAATGTTTCAGATACTAAATGATTAGGAAACTTTTTTCCAATAATTTCTCCATTCTTATACGAATCTAATCCAATAACACCAGCAATATTATTACCTTTTTCTGCTTTCTGCCAAAAAGTAAGCACCTTATCTACAGCATCGTCTGGCATAAAGTCATCAGAATCAATACACACATTTAATTCTGTTTCTATAAGGTCATACGCCTTATTATGCCCACCGTGCATTCCGGTATTCTCTTGATAATGGTAATGAATTGCAATTTTATTTTCTTCTATCCAATGATTGACTACTTCTTTTGTATTATCAGAAGATCCATCATCTATAATCAACCAAAGAAAATCCTGATTGTCTTGACGTACCAGACTATCGTAACATTGTCCGAGACAATATGCCCTATTATAGGTAGGTGTAAAGATTGTTAATGTCTTTTTCATTATACTTTAGTTAATTGGCTTATTATTTTAAAACTTATCATAATATACAAATACCATAAAATAAGTAAAGGCAAAATAAAGAAACAACGCTCTACCTACTAATATATGCTGTTTCTTTATTTTACATTTTAAAAAAGGGTATATAATGACTACAGCCATCATAAACCAGGATAAATATGCAAAACGATTCGAAAAATTAGCTCTTATTACCAGTATCCAAAAAGCATTGGTAATTAAATAGGTATTAAAAATGTGATTATATATATGGTCATCAAATTTCTTTTTAAAAATAAAATACCATCCTGTCACAACAGCTGAGGCACTATAAATCAAAAAATCATACCTAAAACTAGAACCAGATCCTCCTGATAAATAAGCATCCATTCTATCATCTCCAAAACCAAGAGAAGTAAATAATGAAATCCAGAATCCTCCTAAAACTATAGATAATGGTATAGAGAATAACCAGAATCCTAAAAATACTTTAGGCTTATTGTAGAACAACGTTATCAAATAACCACCAATGGGTAGCAGTAATGTCTTATGTACCAATGCCGCAAGAATAAAAAAGCTAAACATTATTACTTTTTTATGATGGTACGCTATAGCCCATAAGAAAAGAGAAGTTGCCATTCCATTTCGAATGCCATTAACACCATAGGTCCAAAAAGAAAAAGATGCGATCAGCATTAAAAAAGAATAAAACCAGTATTCTTTAAAAAACACTTTTGACACTTTATACATAGGAAAAAGATATACAAATCCACATATAAAAAAGAATCCATTGACTGTTACAAAATTAGAGCACAGTTGCATAAAATAATGAAAGAAAACATCTTTATTGGTTACTACAGAACCTCCATATGCATAATGTTCAAAATGGTTAGCGTACGTCCTCATGTCTACAAAATATCTTCCGCTAACAGGTCGTAAACCGATATAAAAAATCAAAAATATTAATGCAGAATACCCTATTACATTGATATAAACAATATTCCTAGGATCATCAATTTTCAATACGATAGTATGAATCATGGTGAATAACAAAACTGTCAATGTCCCATTGATAAATATCGAAAAATAATATTCTAAAGGAATAAAATCAATCATCTATATAGTATTTAGGATAAATATACTCATATTGTTTATGATCATTTTAATTTTTCATAGGTTGTAAATATTCATTGGCTACCGCATTCAAATCAAATTTTGAGAGTAGTTTACTTCTTGATGTTTTCAAGTTATTTTTGTATGAATCGTCCATAAGCACAAGAGATAAAGCATCTGCAAAATCTCTCTCCTCCTTTATTAATTTCTTACTTTTTGGTATTTCAAGTACTCCTTTAAATAAATTAGGTGTAACAACTCCTGATTCTGTACTAATATTTTTATCTGTTTCTTTATGATCTTCCGTACTCATCAATTCTATTATACCTTTAGTACAGTACGATGAAACTATCGGAGTTCCTACAGCTATAGATTCTACAATCACATTAGGAGTACCTTCATAATTAGAAGAAAGCGCCAATACGTTTGAGGCTGCAATATATTTATAAGGATTTGATTTTCTCCCAAGCAAAAATACTTGATTATTTAATTCTAAATCTGAAATTAATTCCTTTATAAAATTAGTTACCTGTATATCACCATCTCCTATAAGCACTAAATTAATATCAGGATATTTTTCTTTAACAATAGAAAAAGCTTTAATAAGGTGCCAAGGTGATTTTTGAATAGATAGTCTACCTAAAAATAAAATTGTTTTTTTAGAGAAAATTTCAATTTCATTTTTATCAGTAATCAATTCTTTACTTAAGCTTACAATATCTTTTATGTTATGTGGATTGTATATAATTTCTAGATTAGAAAATTTATAACCGCAGTTTATTTTTAAGTCTTCTTTAATTGCTTTACTTATGCAAACCAGTTTATCTAAGTATTTATAAGAGGATCGATAACCAATTTTAGTTATTTTATTAAAAAAAGTTGTGTTTTTTAGTTCAACACTTTTTAAAGCATGAATACTGCCAATTTTAAATTCATTGGTAAATGAAAGAGAACTAAAAAAGTTAGCCATATCTCCAAAAGCAATGGAATGTGTAATTTTATATTGTTTGATAAGTTTTCTGATCTTGAAAGGAGTATTCAAATAAAACAGACCTCGCTCCTTTCCTGTCATTTCATATAAATCTCTTTCACTAAAAAACAGTTCATCTTCTCCAAAATGTATAATATCTGTACTGAGTTTTATAAATTTTAATGCCTTTATAACATATCCCAATTCTTTATAATACTCATAAAAGTTTAATGCCAATCTTTCCATACCTCCTACACTGCCGTAAGGCATGATTAAAAGTATTGATTTATTATTTTTTTTATTCATTGTTTAATTAAGAATTAGGCTCCAATTATATATTTACTTTTCGGTAAAAACGTAATTGCTTTAACAATATAAAAACATATTATCAATGAAAAAATAGAAATCAAAGGGGTTTCAATAATTGGATGAGGAATTCTAAAATTTTCTAATAATTTCCAAATGACATCTCTAATAACAATGATATGAATTAAATAAATTCCAAAAGAATACTTTGCAATTGCGTTAAACATTTTTTGCAGATAAGGAGGAATTTCGAAATTTTGAAAAAAACAATAAATGGCTAACACATAAAAAACACTACTGATTGAAAGGTGGTCATATAAAGGCTCTATAGCATTTCTGTTTATTATATACGCATATAATATAGGTAATGTACCTAAAATTGTGGTCAGTATTATAAATAAAATATTTTTCAACTTGCTTGTAAATATTATAGGATACCTACGCAAGTATACTCCAAGAAATAAATATCCAATAAAACCACCTAAGTAAACAAATGTAAAATAATAGTCCCCATCCATCTTGTACAAGTCTTTTTCAGCTATCACATTATAAAAAGGTAATAGTAATGTTATTCCCCAGAACAAAAGAATTGTGCCTAGTTCTTTTTTTGAACAATTTTTAAGCCAAGGCGAAATTATTGGAATAATAAGATATAATCCTGCTATAACATATATAAACCAATAGATACCTGTAGCTGGAACTAACGGTATTTGAAGAATCCTTGTAATTAATTCAGTTATACTAGATCCATTTTTAAAGTAACCAATTACTAACAAAACAATAGACCAGAAAAAAAACGGCCATAATAATTTATCAAAACGTTTTCTATAAAAAGATAACATATCAAGTTTTGCAGGAGCTAATAAACTTGAAGATATCATGATGAATAATTCTGAACTTGGAGAAGATATGATCGAAAACAATACCATAAACATACCAAATGATGGATCTAAAGCTGGCATTGCAGAATGGGTTAATACAACTAAATAGCACGCTACTGCGCGTAAATTATTTATATACTGAATTTGCATTTGGTTACCTAATTTTTATAATTATATATTTATCCAGTTTCTTTTTAAAGAAAAAATTTTAAACATCGTTTTATCAAATAAATAAATTATGTTATTTTTTTAATAATCTCTTAATCTTTCTTAGACCAAAAAAATTAATGAGTATCTCAACTGTATTTACTCCTACGATAGACATTAGTTTTCTTTTTACATTAGGTAAGAAAGTTCTTTTTTTAGGCAACCAAGACATGGCAAAATGATGAATACAGAATGTATTTTCTGTTTTTTCTACCATTCCGGTACCATGATTTTTAGCACAGAAAAAATCTTTAGGAAACATTTGGAGTTCGGTATTCGCTATATCATAGCTTAGTTCACTAATCTTAGGGTTTTTCATTTCTTTTATGGAGTATTCTTTTTGTATTTGCTCCATCATAATTCTAGGAAGCGTCATTGTATCATAAGATCCATCATCTTTTATAAAACTTCGATTCTCATAATGTGATAAACAATCTGCCAACCACATTGCTCCCTTTTCTGCTCCAAAAACACCGGCCTCTATAACACCATCACCTTCTGATCCGATAAAATAAGGAAGATGCATCAATTCGTCAAAACTCTTCAAAACTTCAATATCGGTATCTAGATAAATACCACCTTGTTCAAATACAGCATACAAACGAATATAATCAGCTGCAAAAGCATATTTTTTAGTTTCAAATGACTCTCTCACCCATTTATTTGAACTCAAAGGAAATTTATTTGTATCCCAAAGTATGAATTCATAATCTGGTAATTGTTCTTTCCACGTGTCAACACATTTAGCAATAAGCTCTGGAAACGGATCTCCACTTAACCAGCAATAGTGAATCTTTTTGGGTATCATTTAACTATACTTTTCTTATTTATAAATTCTTTACATTTCTCTTTTAGCGGTTCTGCTAATGCATGGTGTAATCCTAAGTTAGTTACAGTAGTATCCTTGGTTATTTTACCAGGAAGATCAAAATTTGCAGTAAAGCTACCATCATCTGCTACATCCACTCGATTAAACAACTCTGCAATACCATCAAATCTACACGTATCCACAAACGTATTGAAAGAGTTTAAAAAGATCACCGGAGTTCCCATAGCTAGACATGGTAATGCACAATGTATTCTAGAGGTAATTACTAATTTTGCTTTTGCATATTTTTTCATGCATTCTTCTGCATAAGCAAATTTTTCCTCGTCAGTTTCTTTACCTTTTGGTTTTACCTGGGTTACGTAGTTAGCAATTTCTAATACTTCTTTATCGACAACCTTTTCTAATTGTTTCTGTATTTTACCTAATTTAAATAGGTTTCCATTAATAATTGATTTCACAAAATGTTTAGCCGTAAGAAATACTTTTTCGTTAGTTGGATAATTATAAAAGGGATCTACGATATAAATTTCATTTCCCCTTTCAGAATCATCCACTTTATAATTATCTAATGTAAGCGTTAAACACCCTGTGAAATATGCTTCTATTCCTTTTTCGTTTAATGTTTTTGCTGTAAATTTATCTCTACAACCTATTGGCGCATGTTTCTTTAGATATGCGATTCCTTTATCAGATAACATAAAGGGAGCAGCGGTAGAGTTCATATGAAAAGAGACAAATAAAGGATCTATAGCATTATCAGGAACCCAGTTACTATGATTGTGGGTAAACCAACCATTCATAATTAGTTGTATTTCTTCACCAGAATAATCTGCTAATCGTTCTCTATTCATAAATTGATCAACCTGAGGAAGAAATTGTCGAGCAGCTAGACTCTGTACATAGTCTCCCACATTATATTTTTCTTTACTTTCCCAATAAGTTAATAATCCGTATTTCATAATTTATATTTTTTGATATCTGAGTAATCTATAAATTTTATATAACAAAGGGTATTTTTGCCTTAGCACAAATTTTTGTCTTTTTTGCTGTTTTACTTTAGCTTCATTCTTATTCACTATTTTGTCTAAATCCAAATCGATAAAACGACGAATAGCGATTTGTTCTTTTTCTTTATTTTCTAAAACAAAAAAGTCATCTACAGAAGCAGCTTTTTCCTGAATACAAGTCCATTGATATTTTATACCTTCAGTCATTACGCAGTCATCACCAAAATTCGTAAAAATCAAGTCATAAAAATTATTGGATACATTAAGTCCATATTCTTTTGGATCAGCTCCTGCTAATATTAAACTCAATGCAGTACGCTGACATTTATGACACGTATTACAATTATATCCTGATCGCTCATCTGCATAGCAAACTCTTAATTTAATATCATATTCAGAATTCTTTACGAACCGTACTACATTATCTGTTTTATCAGTTCGTTTAAATTGATAACCGTCATGGGTCACTTTTGTATTAGCCCATTTCATGTTTTCATCAATATAGGGAGAAGATCCCCAGCTATAAGTTATTTCGTTAGTTGCAGATGCTGCAATATTGATATCAGTAATGTTATATTTATAACTTAGAGGAGATAGTACTCCTAATAATGCCATCCCATGCTGCACCATTCCCCACCAACCCAAATGATCAACTAATAAGTCTACTTTATAGGTATAAAATTCTCTAAGATTAGATTCTACGTAAAATAAACGTGATGCGTCTAATATTTTTTCTTCAGCATTAAATTTCTTGAACTCATTCCACCGCACCGTATCCTCTATCGCTACGTCAGCTCCATGGATCGAAATGAGATACGGGTCTTTATGGTAATGCCTCGTAAGTGAATCAAAAGAATCCAAACCTCCACTAAACAAAAGGGAGGTATTCGTTCCATTTATAGTATTCTTTACAATTTTATTTACATGTAGTGTTCCTCTTATCTCTTTATCTGGATGGAATTTAATAAACTGCTCCTTTAATAATTCTAATGATCTATAAAATGTTTCATCTATTTCATCAATGTACACATCAAACCCAACAAACCAAGAAATGGGCATAAGATTAGAGAGCAAAGGTATCACTGCAAGGCTTAGTGGAGTATCACTTATATCCTTATCATAATGAACATAATATAAATTGTTACTATTAAAATATTCGTTATACTCCTTATGTACTGTATAATCATAAGAAATTCTTTTACCACCATCCTCAAACTGTATAGTATTAAGCTTTATACCTTTCATTTATGCTCTTTTAATTTTTTTAAAAACCAAATCAAATCCATCTTTAAAAATCTTTTTCTCATAAGCGATCATTCCAAACGAATACATTAACACTGCATACACTACGCTGTAGCAAAAAGCTTTAATAATAAAATTAATCCATCCCTCTCCAGGTATCAAATTAATCACAATACCAATACCAATAGTTATCAAAACAATTAAAAATGTTCGGTTCAGAAGTTCTTTAAAAAACCGAAGAATATTCAATTTAATAACTTTGTAATAATAAAAGTTCATTACATTCTGAACAATTAACCAACCTATAACTGAACCACTAATCATGCCGATGGCTCCATAATATCTAGCTAGTAAAGCTCCTATCCCTACTCCTACAAACATAAAAATCAAATATAGTATCGCTTTAAATGACAGTTTATTTTTTGCTTCTAAAATCGAATTTCCAAACCCTTGAACTAGTGGAATCGTATATGCGGCCATAATCATTACAGCAATGACCCAAGAATCATAAAAAGATGAACCTACCCACAAAAAAACAAATTGTTTTCCAAATAATATAAAAGCACCAAGAATATAAAATAATACGATAGATGACATTCTTCCTACACGTATCATCATATCGGTCAACTCTTCATTAGAAGAATTACCAACGGTCATTTTTGTTGCTCTTGGCAGAAAAACACTGGAAATTGCTGTGGAAAAAGCTCCATAATAAGTTCCTAACATAATACCGACTCCGTATACCGCTAGAACCTCTGAAACTACAACCCTTCCTAATACTACATGACCTGCTTTCCATTGAAACATTCCTACTAAAGAAAATACAAATACCCAAACAGAATATCCTAAAATTTCTTTTATAAATGATTTATTAAAACTATACAGTTTAAATCTGACCTTTAATTTACGTAGCACAAAATAAGCAGTTACTAAGACAATAGAGACATTCATAATCGTATCAAGGATCACAATTGATATAGCTCTTCCTCCCCATAATAAGATGGCAACAACCATTATAGATCTTACAATATACCTGATAATGTTTAATACCTTTGGGAAAACAAATTGTTCGTATCCTGAACAGATCCCTGTAAAAGCTCCCCCTGGAAGCCTAATTGCTAAATTAAAAATTAATATAATAAACATAGTTTTAGCAATCTCTATCTCTTCTAATGACATTTTGCTAAAATAACTATCTATGTTAGGATAAAATATAAAACCAACTATAACAATAAGTGCTGAAATAAATAAATAGATCAGCATCACCGTAGAAAGAAAATTTTGTTCTCCTTTCAAGTCTTTTTCTGCTTGATATTTAGCAACAAAACGAACTATCGTGTTATTCAACCCAAAATCCAACACTGAAATTGATCCAACAAGTGCTCCTATAGCAGTGTAGACTCCGTATTCTGCTTTACCTAACTGGCTTATAATAAAAGGTGTTATAGCAAGACCAACTACATTAGTTAAAATAATAGTAGTATAATTAAGTAATGCACCTTTTTTTAATTGACTCAAAACGGTTAATTTAAAATTATAAACATTAATAATTGTTTAATACATTACAACTTCCCGTGTACGCCTTCATCAAGAATTCCTTTCACATCGTACAATACGCCGTTTGGCATAAGTAAAGACTGTAGATCAATATCTAAATACTCTTTATGTGCCACTGTTAACACCACGGCATCGTACGTTGTATTAGGTAATTTTGTTACGGTATCAAGATTATATTCGTGCTTTACTTCTTCTGGATTTGCCCAAGGATCATAAATAGTAATGTTCGTACCAAACTCCTTTAGGTTTGTAATTACATCTACTGCTTTCGTATTTCGTACATCCGGGCAATTCTCCTTAAAAGTGATTCCTAAGACCAATATATTGGACTCTTTTATTCTAATATCGTGTTTTACCATTAGTTTTATAACCTCTGATGCTACATATTGCCCCATACTATCATTTAATCTGCGACCTGCAAGAATAATTTCTGGGTGATACCCAAATTCCTGTGCGCGCTGCGCTAAATAATATGGATCTACACCAATACAGTGACCTCCTACTAATCCTGGCTTAAAAGGAAGGAAATTCCATTTAGTACCCGCTGCTTCTAATACAGCGCTAGTATCAATGTCCATCAAATTAAAAATTTTAGCCAACTCATTTACAAAAGCTATATTGATATCACGTTGAGAATTTTCGATTACTTTGGCCGCTTCAGCAACCTTTATTGTCGGTGCTAAATGGGTTCCTGCTGTGATAACAGAAGCATACAAATCATCTACTTTTTTTCCTATCTCTGGAGTAGATCCAGAAGTTACTTTTAGAATTTTTTCTACAGTATGTAATTTATCTCCCGGATTAATCCTTTCTGGTGAATATCCAGCATAAAAATCCTGATTAAATTTTAATCCGCTTACTTTTTCTAATACAGGAATACACTCTTCTTCAGTTACCCCGGGATATACCGTAGACTCATAAATAACGATGTCTCCTTTTTTTAAAACATTTCCTACAGTTTCACTGGATTTATACAAGGGAGTAAGATCTGGTCTGTTATTTTTATCTACAGGAGTAGGAACCGTGATCACATAATAATTACAGTCCTCTATATCAGCCAGATCAGAGGAACAATAAAGACCTAAATCCATTTTAGGAGTTTCTTTTAGGACAGATTGTAATACATCATCAGAAACTTCCATTGTCGAATCTGTTCCAGATCGCAAACCACTAATTCTATCCTGATTAATATCAAAACCAATAACTGGAAACTTAGTCGCAAACAATCTTGCAAGTGGTAATCCTACGTATCCTAGCCCAATAACGGCTACTTTAATATTTTGCATAATATATATGTTAAGTTGTTGAGGTCAAGTTATTTTAAATTTTCCCAATACCATTGTATTGCTTCTTCCAGTCCCGATTCAATATCAAATTGAGGATCATATCCTAAAAGATCTTTTGCTTTATCTACAGATGCTAAAGAATGGGGTACATCACCTTTACGTTCTGATCTGTATTTCACTTCTACATCAGCAATTGCAGGATCATAAATTGAAAGATATTTTTTTAACAGGGTAACTAATTCGTTTAAAGAAGTACGTTCCCCAAAAGCAGTGTTATACACCTGATTCAATGCGTCCGCATGATTTGCTACCATAGCTCTTATATTCATTTGGATAACATTATCAATATAGGTAAAGTCTCTGGAAAAAGATCCGTCTCCATTAATAAAAGGAGACTCATGTTTCATAAGTTGCATTACAAATTTAGGAATCACAGCAGCATAAGCTCCATTAGGATCTTGCTTACGACCAAAAACATTAAAATATCGTAAACCTACGGTATCTAAATCGTAAGTTAATTTAAAGTTATCTGCGTATAACTCGTTTACATACTTAGTAATTGCGTATGGAGATAATGGTTTACCAATAGTATTTTCAATCTTAGGCAATGCCTTAGAATCCCCGTAGGTAGAAGAGCTTGCCGCATAAATAAAACGCTTAACCCCGGCATCCCTGGAGGCTACCAGCATATTTAGAAATCCCCCTACATTAACATCATTAGAAGTTATTGGATCATTAATTGATCTTGGAACAGATCCCAAAGCAGCCTGATGCAATACAAAATTGACACCATCACAGGCTTTATGACAATCGTCTAAATTTCTAATATCACCTTCAATAAATGTAAAGTTAGGGTGATCTTTTATATTAAATAGGTTCTTTTTATGCCCGGTAGCAAAATTATCCAAAGCTACCACAGTGCTGCCTTGCTTTATTAATGCTTCACATAAATTAGATCCGATAAAACCTGCCGCACCGGTAACTAAAATTTTTGAAGAACCTAAAAGCTCTAATTGGCTAATATTCATAAATAATATATTACTTAAATTGTTTAGTGCCCTCCCTCTATGCTTCCCTTCATAGAAGTTGCAAAATTAACATTTACCAATAGAACACACAACATATAACAAAGGGGATTTTAACCCGGATTGAAATTAGTCGGATTATTACTAAAATTAAACATTAAACTATCTACCAAAAAACATAACAATAATCTAATAATCAAAAACTTACAAACAATATTTCAGATAACCCAACTATTCATTATTTTACAAAATCAAGTATTAATACCTATATAACTCTTGTATTTCTTTTTCAAATCTGTTTTTTGGTAAATATTGATCTTCGAGATTAGGTTCAAAAGGAATTGGTGTCTCTATTGAAGCAACTCTTTTTACCGGAGCATCGAGAAATTCAAAACAATGTTCCATAATTAGTGCAGAAATATCGGATGCTATTCCACCAAACATGGAGTCTTCCTGAAGGATAATAACTTTTCCTGTTTTTTGAACAGATTGGTATATAGATTCTGTATCTAATGGTTGTAAAGACCTTAAATCTATAACATCAGCTTCTATATCAGGATATTTTTCTAAAACTTCTAATGCCCAGTGTATTCCAGCTCCATAACTTATAACGGTAATACCACCTCCAGTTCTCAATAATGCTGCTTTACCAAAAGGAATGGTGTAATAACCTTCAGGCACTTCTTGCCTGACACTCCTGTAAAGTCCTTTGTGCTCAAAAAACAAAACCGGATTGGGATCCTCAATGGCTGTTGCTAATAATCCTTTTGCATCTACAGGAAATGCCGGATATACTACTTTTAGACCCGGAGTTTTAGTAAACCAGGCTTCATTAGTTTGACTATGAAAGGGGCCCGCACCTACACCGCCACCACAAGGCATCCTTATAACAACATCAACTGGTTGATTCCAGCGATAGTTAGATTTTGCTAATAAGTTGACAACAGGATTAAATCCAGAAGAAACAAAATCAGCAAATTGCATTTCTACAATAGACTTTATACCTTGTAAAGAAAGACCATATGCAGCAGAAATTATAGCTGATTCGCAAATTGGTGTATTACGAATCCTCTCTTTCCCATATGCTTTTATAAAACCTTCAGTTATTTTAAATACTCCTCCATAATCAGCAATATCTTGCCCCATAATTACCATGGATTTATATCGATCCATGCATTCCTTTAACCCTTTAGAAATAGCATCAATCAATCGAAGTTCATTGGTTTTTTTAGTAGGTTTAATTTCCTCAAAGTCAACCACATTATATACATCTTTTAATTCTAAAGCTACATCAACCTTTATTTTCTCTTCTTGATCCGCTTTTTTCCAATGTGTATCAATCGCTGCTTTTATTTCTGATCGTTTTTTAAAATCTTCATTTTCAGTAAAAATTGAATTATTTATTAAAAACTTTTTATAATTCTCAATAGGATCTCTTTCCTCCCATTCCTTCATTAATTCATCAGGAACATACTTGGTACCACTAGCTTCTTCATGACCACGCATTCTAAACGTTTTAAATTCTATGAGAACAGGTCTTGGATTATATCGTATGCTTTCTGCAAGTGTTTGCATAGTATTAAATACTTCTAATATATTATTGCCATCAATAATATGTGATTCTATACCATATCCTACACCCCGATCGGCAAGATTACGACAATTATATTGTTGACTAGTAGGCGTGGACAAGCCATATCCATTGTTTTCGATACAAAAAATTACTGGTAGACTCCATACAGATGCTACATTTAATGCTTCATGAAAATCTCCTTCACTCGTACCACCTTCACCTGTAAAAACGGTAGTAGCTTTATTATTTTTCTTTAGCAAATTTGCCAGTGCAATTCCACAAGCTACCCCCATTTGAGGTCCTAAATGAGAAATCATACCAATAATTTTATATGCTTGAGTGCCGAAATGAAAAGAACGATCACGTCCTTTTGTAAATCCGTTCGCTTTTCCCTGCCATTGACTAAACAATCTATATAATGGGATATCACGAGTAGTAAATACCCCTAGATTGCGATGCATGGGCAAAATATACTCATCCTTTTGCATAGCACAGGTAACTCCTATTGATATTGCTTCTTGTCCTATACCACTAAACCATTTTGAAATTTTTCCTTGTCTTAGCAGAATCAACATTTTATCCTCAATAAGTCTCGGCTTCAACATTTTATCATATAACGAAATTAAGAATTCATTACTATATTGTTTTTTATCAAATTGAAGTCGAAATTTCTTTTCTGGCATAGCGTGAAATAAAAAAAATTATAAAACAAAGCTTTGTAAATGTAATTATTTTTCATTCAGAAGTTAAAAAGGAACTCCCAATATTATTAAGTAGATGTTAATTTAGAATACTAAAAGATGTAATTTAATTACATTTATCTTAATCAAAATTAATTTTTATAGAATTTATCATACGATTTTATAGTACGTTTCATTCTAAGCGACTAAAAAAAACACGTATTTTCAAAAGTTAAATAGTATTTGTTACATAAATTTTAAATAGAATTTATAACCCAAAAAAGATTTTGACTTTTTCTTTTACTGGTGAAATGTTACATTTAACTTTTTAATTTGATTATTTTTGAATAGATCGATATTAAAAAGTTATTTTAATATCAATTTCTTATACAAAAAACGATTTTAAAATCAATACGAAGAAATTTAAAAAATAAACACATATCATGAATAATATACCTAGTGTAGATTTAGCAGACTTCTTATCTGCTGATACATTGCGAAAACAGAAATTTGTTGATGAAATTGGAAAAGCATATGAAGAAATAGGTTTTGTGGCATTAAAAAACCATTTTTTAGATGACGAATTGGTGAAAAATTTATACAAAGAAGTAAAGACATTCTTTGCGTTACCTCTGGAAACAAAGAAAAAATATGAAATCGAAGGTCTTGGAGGTCAACGTGGGTATATATCCTTTGGTAAAGAGCATGCAAAAGGCAAAAAAGAAGGAGATTTAAAAGAGTTTTGGCATTTTGGACAAGAACCTGCAGCAGATGCCAATTTAATCGAAAAATACCCTGACAATATCATTGTAGAAGAGCTTTATGATTTTAATAAGACTGGAATGGAAGCATACAGAATGCTGGAAAAAACCGGAATTTATGTATTAAGAGCATTAGCATTGTACATAGGACTAGATGAGCATTATTTTGATCATTGGGCTAGTAACGGTAATAGCATTTTACGACCTATCCATTACCCTCCTATTACTGAAGAACCTAAAGGAGCAGTTCGTGCCGGAGCACATGGAGACATCAATTTGATCACATTACTAATGGGAGCTTCTACTGGTGGTCTGCAAGTACAACGTAAGGATGGTGAATGGATCGATGCGATCCCAAAAGAAGACGAGCTAGTAATTAATGTAGGAGATATGCTAGAACGTCTTACCAATAATAAATTACGCTCCACCATACATAGAGTAATCAATCCACCAAAAGAAGAATGGAAAAACCCCAGATATTCTATTCCCTTCTTTATGCATCCACGTAGTGATATGAAGCTAAATTGTCTGGAAACTTGTGTTACAGAAAAAAACCCAAAACAATTTAGTGATATTACAGCTGGAGACTTTTTATACCAACGATTGGTCGAAATTGGATTGATCAAAGAATAAAAATCAATTATTTAAGTTAAAAAGTAGATTTGTATCTTTAAAAAAGAGAGTGATTCAAATAACACATTAGCAAATCATTTTTAAACTTAAACAGATATCTTAAAATTGATACTCTAAAATCAATGGTTAAAAAATATTATATTCACATTAAAAAATGGATTTACAAGATCAATTAAAAAACCTGTTTCCGGATCATCAAATTACTGAAGAAGAAAAAACTGAACAAGGAAAAGAAAAAGGAATTTGGATTCAGGATGATCCTATCATTTGCAAATATGAAAAGCGAAAAGGAAAAGCGACTACAATATTAGAAGGTTATAATGGAGCAACAGATGATTTTAAAAAATTAGCTAAAGAAATAAAAACAACATTGGGAGTTGGTGGAAGCTTCAAAAATGAATGTATTATTATTCAGGGAGACTATAGAAATGATATTATGACTATTCTCAAAGAAAAAGGATTCAAGGTAAAGCGTGTGGGTGGCTAGAAACAATTCATCTAACAATGACTAATATAACATTCGCACATCGAAAATCATCAACCGAACATTAAAAATGGAAAGAAAAACATTACATATTACCAATGGTGATAGCTTAACAGATAGATTAATTACTTCTGATTTAGTCTACGGAGAATTTTTAGTTTGGCGTGAAATGCTTTGTGAAGGTCCCACTGAAATTAAAATTGAAAGCGATTCTGCAATTGCAAAAAGAATGGTATTTCTTAAAAAATATTATCGAATCTCTAATCAGGATTATCAAGAAAAATTTATTTCAGAACTTAAAAAATTAGAAGACCTAACACCATATAACCAAATAATTTTATGGTTTGAATATGATCTATTTTGTCATATTAATTTAATAGCTGCAATAAGCTTGTTACTCCGTAAAAACACCGATAATATTCCAATATATCTGGTCTGTAGTGGACGAATTGAACATCAGAATAAATACCTCGGTTTATGCGAACTTTCTGATCCACAATTAAAAGAACATCTTGAGGAAAAGATTCTTTTAGATATTGATGATCTGGAGCTTGCATCTCACGTATGGACATTGTATTGTGAATCCAATCCTAATAAAATTGCAGGTCAAATAAAAAAACAGTCTTCATTTGATTACCTTTCTATCTGTCTAAGAGCTCACTTACAACGATTTCCTAATATGCTTACCGGACTTAATATTCTAGAGCATAATATTTTAGAAATGGTGAACACATACCAAATAAAAAACATCAAACAATTAATGGGGTATGCTTTAGAATATCAGGGGTTCTATGGCTATGGAGATATGCAAATGAAACGGGTACTTGCCCGTCTTTTCCAGTTTCTTGATCAAACAAAAGATCGGTTAATTTTGTCAGAACGAGGACAATTAGCTTTACAACACAAAAAGAATTTCTATAATACGCAAGCATTGGACTGGTATTACGGAGGAGTAAAAAAGTACGATTATTTATATAATGATGAAACCCACAATCTACTAAAATTATAATATGGCTATAGCCAATTCCGAACTAATCTTAAACGAAGATGGAAGTATCTACCATCTCAATCTCAAGCCAGAACATATCGCAGAAACAATTATTACAGTAGGTGACCCTGATCGTGTAGGTCAAGTAACTAATTATTTTGATGATATAGAGTTTACCATTAAAAAAAGAGAGTTTCACACACAAACCGGAACTTATAGAGGAAAAAGACTTACTGTAATTTCTACAGGAATTGGTACTGATAATATAGATATCGTATTAAATGAATTGGATGCATTAGCTAATATTGATTTCAAAACAAGGAATATTAAGGATACGTGTGTCTCACTTAACATTGTTAGAATAGGTACATCTGGAGCGATTCAACCAGACATACCTATTGATAGTTTTGTTGTTTCTGAAGTAGCAGTAGGGTTTGATAGCTTATTACATTTTTATGATAGTGAGCATATACAATTTCCGCAAATCTCTAATGCATTGATAAAAGAGCTACACTGGAGCACAAATAAGGCAAATCCTTATGTTGTAACTTATGATAAAAAGCTAGGAAGACATTTGCAAAGTGATCGCACTGTCAAAGGTTTTACTATTACTAATGTAGGTTTTTACGGACCACAAGGTCGTATACTAAGAATACCTGTAGCTGATAAAAAATTAAATGAAAAAATTACTGCATTCAGTTTTGGCGATAAAAAAATAACCAATTTAGAGATGGAAACAGCTGGCATCTACGGAATAGCAAAATTATTAGGTCACCGTGCTGTATCAATGAATGCTATTTTAGCCAATCGAGCAACGGGAGAATTCAGTATAAACCCACAAAAGACTGTGGATCAATTAATTCATTATACCTTAGATAGAATTGTAGATTACCTAAGAAGGAACTAATCTAATTATTTATAATAAAAAATGGACGGTGAACCGTCCACTAAATCAAAACAATATCATAAAATAATTGATATCAAAAATAAGGATACTCTGCAAAGTATATTATCCAAATAATATTTGTAAACTAATTAATAAATTTGTCACTAATAATAAAGCTATAAAAACAACGATTCCGTTTTCTAATTGATTACTCTTCAATTTAGCTACCTTTACTTGTGCGTTTTTGTTTCTCAAAAAATTCTTTTTCATAGCAATATTGTTTTTATTTGTTTTTAGTAAAATTGGATTTGTAATGCCTACTTTTCAAAGATAGGGAAATGTTTTATATTTAACGATAAAAAACATAAATAATCGATGAAATACACAATTAATTGACTTTTAACCATTAAAAGTATGCATAAAATAAAAATTGGAGGTGTTCCAGAGCATTTTAATCTTCCCTGGCATCTTACTATAGAGGATAATATATATCAAAATAATGATATAGAATTAGTTTGGAAAGATTTTCCCGGAGGAACTGGTGCTATGTGTGAAGCCCTAAGAAGTGCTGATATAGATATTGCAATTATCCTTACAGAAGGTATTGTCAAAGATATCATAGCTGGTAATCCATCTAAAATCGTACAAACTTACATACAATCACCTTTAATATGGGGAATACATGTAGGATATGATTCGCCTTATCAAGAACTATCTGATTTAGAAAATACATCTGCTGCAATCAGCAGATACGGATCCGGATCACATTTAATGGCATATGTAAATGCTCAAAATAATGCATGGGACACAAATAATCTAACCTTTGAAGTTATTAAAAACCTGGAGGGTGCTGTAGAGGGATTAACCAATGGAACAGCAGATTATTTTATGTGGGAACATTTTACCACAAAACCATTAGTTGATGCCAAAACCTTCAGGCGTCTTGGAGACTGCCCCACTCCCTGGCCATGTTTTGTCATTGCAGTGCGTGAAGAAATATTAGCTACAAAAAAAGAACAAATCAAAAATATTCTTAATATTATTAATACGACTACAACAGATTTTAAACAAATTCCTAGTATTGATAAAACATTAGCGTATCGCTACGATCAACAACTTAACGATATACAAAAATGGTTACAACTTACAGAATGGAGCCAATCTCAACTAGATACAGTAACATTACAAAAAATACAGGATCAATTACTACAACTGGAAATAATCGATCATAAGGCAACCACTCAAGAATTAATTTTTACTATCTAAGCGCAACCTTTAACTATATACAACATCTTCTAAAAGTCATTAACATCCAATTCAGAATGAAAAAAATACTATTATTTATTATTACATTATTTATACTTACAACTTCTAAAGCGCAAGATCAAGCTGGCTGGTATAATAGGGATATAAAGAAAAATGAAATCAGCATTAACCCTTTAAACATTGTTGCTTTTGGTGTTTTGGATATTGGATATGAACGTGTTCTCACTAATAATACTACTGTAGGCTTCGATATATTTTACAGGCGACCAGACTCAAGAGATGATGATGATATCAATGATGATGATGATTTTAATTCGGATGATGTTTTTGATAAAGAAATTGCGTTTACAACAAAATTTAAATATTTTTTTGGAGAAAGAATAGCTAGAGGTTTTTATGTAGAAGCTTTCGGAATGTTTTCATCAGGAGAAAATGAAAAATATAATGACATCTACAATGATAACGGAGATTTTATTAATTCTACTAACGAATTTAAAGAGTTCACTGATTTTGCAATTGGATTTGGTGTAGGAGGAAAATTTGTAAGCAGAAATGGTTTCCTTCTCGATCTTGGTTTTGGGTTAGGACGAAATTTATTTGATACGAACAGTCCTACTATTATTGCCAGACCAACTATATATTTAGGGTATCGATTTTAAAATAGAGAATTTTTCAGTAATTAAATTGATTCATAAGGAATCAAATAAACTTTTAGCCATTTTATTTCAACATCCTAATAAAAACGACTAAACTTTTGTGTAATTTACAAATCGAAAACCTAATCCCTTCAAAATCAAAGGTACCTCACTATTTTTTGTATATTTGCCCCGCCTACCACATAAAACATTTATAGTTATACGCAACCATTTTAAGATACGTGTATCTATTAATTACTAACAAGTTTATTATGGTATTATTTATTTCAATTATTGCTGGTTTGATTGCTTCTAATTTTATTTTATTAAAATTTAGTGTACAATCGGTAGACGGTAGTAAGAAAAACAAAAAGGCTGAAAGAATTTCTACGACCGCTACAATTAAAGAAACAGGTGCTCCCTCTACGATTTCTAAGGCTGCTTAGTAATTTATAATCTACCAGATGATGGTAGATTGATTTGTTTCTGAAAGATATTCATTAGTTTTACTAAAGTGTTTATTCCCAAACCAATATCCTCTATTTGCACTAAGAGGTGATGGATGACCACTAGTTAATACACAGTGCTTAGTCGTATCTATCTTAGCTCCCTTTTTCTTTGCAAATCCTCCCCATAATAAAAAAACTACATCCTTTTTATTTGTAGAAATAGCTTTGATAACCGCATCTGTAAATTGTTCCCAACCTTTTTTCTGATGCGATCCTGCCTCATGTGCCCGTACTGTTAGTGTAGCATTCAATAATAAAACTCCTTGCTTAGCCCATCGTTCTAGATTTCCATTCGAAGGAAAGGGAGTTCCCACATCTGATTCTATTTCTTTAAAAATATTTAACAATGAAGGTGGCATTGCTATCCCATTATTTACTGAAAAACATAAACCATTTGCCTGCCCTACTCCATGATATGGATCCTGACCAATGATAACTACTTTAACATCCTCAAATTTACAATACTCAAAAGCAGCAAAAATTTCATTCCCTTTTGGAAAACAACGATTCTTCTGGTATTCTTCTTTTACAAAATTTATTAATTCTTTAAAATAAGGAGTCTCAAATTCCTGAGCTAAAACCTTTTTCCAACTTTCCTCAATATTTACCGCCATATTCGTATGATAAAAAATATAGTAATTGTTTATTTTTGTCCAGTTGTAAAAATAAAATAAATAAGATCAAAAATAAATATCTTCCCTAAAAAAGGGTAATTGTATGATTCGAATTTCAGAAAAGACACTTAAAGACCTAGAGTTTACTATAGTACTCAATCACTTAGCAGAATTATGTAATACTGATTATGGTAAATTAAAGGCATTAAAAATCATTCCTTTACCCACAAAAGAAAAACTACATATCTCATTACAGCAAGTATATGAATATAAATCTTCTTACCTGCATGATTCTAAAATACCTAATCATGGATTTGATGCCATAGATAAAGAAATCCAGCTATTAGGAATTGATAATACTTTTCTGGAAAGTTTTCATCTAAAAAAATTAATATCTATAAGTGTAACAACAAATGAGTTACTTTCTTTTTTCCGTAAATTTAAGGAGCTATACCCCATTTTACATAAAACATCATCAGAAATTACATTTACTAAAGAGATTAGTAATCTTATAGAAACGGTCGTTGATAAATTTGGAGAGATTAAGGATAATGCTTCTTCCTCTTTATTAATTATAAGAAAAGAAATTAACGAAGTACAGGGTAAACTGAATGGAAGTTTTGGCAGAGATCTCAGTCGATACAATGGTTTTGGATATCTGGATGAAATCAAAGAGAGTGTAGTTGATAATCGTAGGGTATTAGCGGTAAAAGCCATGTACAGACGTAAAGTAAAAGGTGCTATTATGGGTAATTCCAAGACAGGAAGTATTGTCTATATAGAACCAGAAGCTACCTTACAATACAGCAGAGCGCTTAGTAACTTAAAGTATGATGAGCGAGAGGAAGTCGTGCGTATTTTAAAAAATCTAACAAATCAACTCAGACCTTTTACTGAACTTTTACAAGACTACCAGGAATATCTTAGTGACATAGATGTTATTTCTGCAAAGACAAAATATGCCAATCGATTAAATGCTGTATTACCAAAAATATCAGAAGAACGAGAATTAACTATAAAAGATGCGTATCATCCTTTACTCTTTCTTAATAATCAGGCTAAAGGAGAAAAAACATATCCACAAACGATCACATTAGATCCTACTAGTAAAATCATAGTTATATCAGGACCTAATGCCGGAGGAAAAAGTATTACCTTAAAAACAGTAGGATTGTTACAAATCATGTTACAGAGTGGAATGCTAATCCCGGTTCATGAATATAGTCGAGTCTGCCTTTTTGATACCATCCTGACAGATATTGGAGATAATCAATCCATAGAAAATCATCTCAGCACCTACAGCTATCGATTAAAAAATATGAATTATTTTCTTCGGAAATGTACCGATAAAACACTATTTCTAATTGATGAATTCGGTACAGGTAGTGACCCTGAACTTGGTGGTGCCCTGGCAGAAGCCTTTTTAGAAGTATTTTATGAACGTAATTCTTATGGCATTATCACTACGCATTATGCCAACCTAAAAATGCTGGCAAATGAATTACCAAATATGACGAATGCTAATATGCTTTTTGATGGTAAAACCTTAGAACCTTTATTCAAATTACATCTGGGAGAAGCAGGGAGTTCTTTTACCTTCGAAGTAGCCCAAAAAAATGGAATCCCCTATAGTCTTATAAACAAAGCAAAGAAAAAAGTAGCCAGAGGTAAGATTCGTTTTGATAAAAGTATTGCTGATTTACAAAAAGAACGGTCAAAGCTACAGAAGGTAACGGCTTCTTTAAAATCTAAAGAACTAAAAGCCCAAGAAGAAAAAGAACGATTGGACAAAACCAACGAAAGAATACAACAAAAATTAGAAAGCTATCAGGAACTTTATGACAGCAACCAACGAATGATCTATTTGGGACAGAAATTAAATGAGATTAGCGAAAAATACTTTCATAATAAAAAAAAGAAAGCGCTTATCGATGAGTTTATGAAAATTGTACAGGTAGAAAATTCTAAAAGAAAAAAGCAGACGATCAAACAGCAAAAAATTGTGAAAGCTAAAGAAAAAAGGGTCGTCAATGAGGTTGAGAAAAAAGTAGAAGTTATTAGAGTAAAGAAAAAAGAAGAAAAAAAGAAAGAAGAGAAAGTAGCTGCTGCAAAACCAAAAGTTGTATTAAAAGTTGGAGACAGAGTACGTATGATTGATGGTAAATCCATTGGTACCATAGATTCTTTAGAAAAGAAAAAAGCAATTGTTAATTATGGTCAGTTTACAACTAATGTAGCAATTGATCAATTAGAATTTGTAGAGCGCAAAAAATAAGGATCTGTAAATTAAACTCTATCTGGATTAATTTCTTAAAGATATAAGATTGCTTTTATACTCTCTTTTATTACCTCTCATAGGTGTATTTAGATTTATAATAAAGCATTTAAATAGCACCTAAATCATGCTCTGAAAAACACTATCTACCAGGTATATTGCATATAACTTATAGCTAAAATAATTGAGCTCTTGAGAAGCCCAAAATTTTTATTTGAATATGCCTAAAGTTTTCCTTACAAATTTTTGAACAGGCATTTCTCGATAGTTTAAATATTTCTAAAACATACTTTCAAATTCATTACATACAAAGCCAGTTGTAATCGTATCTCAACGATACGATCTACTTATTTTTATCTTCTTCGATTGTAAACACTATGCTCGATGTTTACATAAATAGCCTTTGGTAATTTTAAAACAAGTCATTTTCGCTATCTAGTCCCATAAATTCAGTAGCAAAACTTAAGCTTATCAGCGCCAAATCGCTCATCTCAAGTTGACGCATTTTGACAGGATAAAAATTGTTTTATTGATAATTTTTGTAATACTTCCAATATTCTTTAGTCATTTGTTTTTAAGTTGTTCATAACTATAAATCATTTAAAACTAATGAGGTTTTTTCTTTTATTCTTAACAATGATTTTCTTTCAATTTATGTGGTCTCAGGATTTAAATAAATCAAAGAAAATAATTGGAGAAATTGTGCATGAAAACCTAAACCTAGAAGGAATACATATTATAAATAAATCTGATTCTACATTCACTATTACTGATGCAAGAGGCAGATTTAGCATTCTCATCAAAAAAGAAGATACTCTAAGCCTTTCAGGAATTAGTTTTAAAACCAAAGATATTGTAGTAAATAAAGAAGAGTACAAAAGAGGATATTTAAAAATCAATTTAGAAGAAACTATAAATGAATTAGATGAGGTTTTAATTAAGCCCTATGCCTTAAATGGAAATCTTTTGAAAGATTTGAATAAAGTGCCATATAAAAAAAATCTTGAATCTGAAGATTTTGGAATACCTGGTTCTGATGGTATTACCGAAGAAAGAATTGTTTCAATAGGAGAATCCTTAAACTATGGATTTATAACAAAAATTGAAATAGAACCTCTTTACAAACATGCAAGTGGATATTATAAAACGTTAAAGCAAAAGAGATTTTGGGATGAAGAAAATAAATTAATTAGAGAAATAGTTGAATACTTTGGATATGATTTTTTTCTTAACGTCTACAACATAAATAAACAACAAGTATATGGATTTGTATTATATTGCTTAGGAGTTAGTAAATTAAAATCTCAATTCAAAAAAAATAATTATCATTTGGTTATTACCACTTTTAAAAATTGTTTGATAAATTACCCAATTAATTCTAATATTTCAAAGTAAAGAATTTAACAAAAATCTCAAAGAATAGCCATCTTTCTAATAATAACAGACTTTTAAAACATTATTTACCAAAATAACTTTTTTCTTTGTAATCCTAATGTACAACGGGTGCTATTATATATTTCATATAACAACCTCATTAATTAAACACCAAATCATAAACAGCCTCGAATTTTCTGTATCCGAGACTGTCTTGATAGTTTCCACTAAATTGTATTATTAATTTCTTCCAGCCAATAGAACAAAAGAATTATTAGAAACCGGAGAGACACTATAATCTTTAATGTTTTTTAATGTTTTTAAGTATTTCTCAGCTTCTGCAAACGCCAGTGCCATAGCACTTAATTCTGAGTTATCATCTACAACAATAATCTTGGAAATACGATCTCCCGTATTATATTCGATAGTTACTTTCCATTTCTTCACAGAGTGAAAGTTTCTAGATACTAAGACACCTTCTTCCTTTACTTCTTTTTTCTCCTTTTTCGATTTTTCCTTTTCCGTAAGAGGTGTTTTTATGAGGTCTGATGCATTCATAAAAGATGCACAAAGCATCGCTGTTGCTAATAAGAGTTTCATATTTATGAGTTTTTGATTCGTGTAAAACGAATATACATAAATATTTTGATTAATCAAATATTTTTTTAATAAAAATTTATATGTATATTTAAAAATTATTAATCATTTTTCACGAATGAATAACAGGAAATTAAAAAAGCTTTTGAAACAAAGCAAGGGACGAAAAACAGTATATGGTCTTTCAAAAATACTAGGGATTAGTCCCCAAGCTGGAGACTATGTAGTGAAGAAAAAAAATCTCGCAAAGGATTACGAACGACTACAAAAAATTGCAGATTATATGGAAGTGGATATTAAGGATATCGTTGATTACAAAAAGAAATAATCTTATGATTTAATATACTATCAAACGCTATACGCACCTCTCCTTCTTGTTAAAGTATCCTTAAACCTAAATCCTCAGGATTTTATCTTTTTATATTTGACCAACAGCTTGATTGAGTTTTAATAGACTAATCGTATTTTAAGCTGTAAATAAGATTTAGGTATATTAATCTCTAATTCTAATGATACGCATACATCTTATTTAGTTTTTTGGTTTTCTCAATTTTTTATCAAAACTCGTGATTAAATAAAGCATCCTATGATGACTTACTATTTCTAATAGCAATAAAAAATCAGTTTCAATACAATGCAAAAACTACTTCTTGTTCTAACTTTTTCTATTTTTTCTCTATATCTGGTCAAAGCGCAACAGCCTAAAAAGCCCACCAGTATAGAAATCCATAATGCCATTCAAAAGCTCAATTTTTTAGGTTCTGTTCTTTATGTAGCCGCGCATCCTGATGATGAGAATACACGATTGATTTCATATATGGCTAACGAGGTTAAGGCTAGAACTGCATATTTATCTCTGACCCGAGGTGATGGAGGACAAAATTTAATTGGACCGGAAATACGAGAATTATTAGGTGTCATTAGAACACAAGAGTTAATTGCTGCACGTCTTACTGATGGAGGGGAGCAATTATTTACGCGTGCTAATGATTTTGGATACTCTAAGCACCCGGATGAAACATTAGCAATTTGGGATAAAAAAGAGGTATTAAGTGATGTTGTATGGGCAATCAGAAAATTTCGACCAGATGTTATTATTAATCGTTTTAATCATAGAACACCAGGAACCACACATGGTCATCATACATCTTCCGCAATGTTAAGTGTTGAAGCTTTTGACATGGTTTCAGATAAAAAGGTATATCCTGATCAATTACAATATGTATCAGCATGGCAACCAAAAAGACTATTTTTCAATACTTCTTGGTGGTTTTATGGAAGCAGGGAAAAATTTGAAAAAGCAGATAAAACAAATCTTTTATCATTTGATATAGGAACATATTATGCTGATTTAGGGCTCTCTAATACTGAGATTGCATCACTGAGTAGAAGCCAACATAAATCGCAAGGATTCGGAAATACTGGCACCAGAGGTTCTCAACAAGAGTATGTAGAATTAATTAAAGGGGAATTACCAAAAGATAAAACTAATATCTTTGAAGGTATAGATACCTCTTGGAATAGAATTAAAGGTGGAAAAGCAATTGGAGACATCTTAGTTAATGTAGAAAAGAACTTTAATTTTCTAAATCCTGCTTTATCAATTCCACAATTAGTGACGGCCTATCAACTAATACAGCAACTGGATGACCAGCACTGGAAAAATATAAAGTCTAAAGAAATAAAGGATATCATAGCAGCAACTGCTGGATTATACCTGGAAGCTGTTTCTTTAGAATCAAATGCAACTAGAAATAGTAATATTAACATTAAAATAGAAGCTATCAATCGCAGTTCTACACCTATAAAATTAACATCCATTCAGATCCGTAATTTAGGTATTAACGACACTACCCAAGTCACTCTGGCAAAAAATCAAAGAAAAGAATATGAGTTAACTGGAAGAATTTCTAAAGAAGAAGCATACACAACTCCCTATTGGTTGATGGATAATGGAACACTAGGAATGTATACTGTTACTGATCAAAAACTAAGAGGTATTCCAGAAACTAAGCATCAAATTACCGCTAACTTTAATGTAGAAATTGAAGGAATTACTATACCTTATCAAAAGGATATTGTTTTTAAAATGAATGATCCTGTCAAAGGAGAAGTATATAAGCCTTTTGAGATTATTCCTGAGGTTTCTGTAGGGTTATCCGATAAGGTGATCATCTTTGCAGATGGTACAAGTAAGGATATACCTGTACATATCACTACTAATAAAAATAATGTTTCAGGTATACTAACACTACAAGTGCCTACTACATGGAAAGTTACTCCTGAGCGTGTTCCTTTTGATGTTAGTCAAAAAGGAGAAGAAAAAATAGTACTATTTTCTGTAACTCCGCCAGATACACAAAATGAAGGCTTTATACAACCAACGGTTACAATCAAGGATAAAACATATAATGAGGAAATAATCACTATTGATTATGATCATATCCCTTTTCAAACCGTAGTAACCCCGGCTTTATCAAAAGTAGTCAAATTAGATATCAAGAAAAAAGGACAGAATATTGGATACATAGAAGGTGCGGGAGATGTTGTACCCGAAAGTTTGCGACAAATAGGTTATAAGGTTACCACTATTCCTGTAACTTCTATATCTGAAGCTTCATTAAAATCATTTGATGCTATTGTTGTAGGAATCAGAGCTTATAACACTGTCGAAACATTAAAATTTAAACAACAATATCTTCTGAAATATGTAGAAAACGGAGGTAATTTGATTGTTCAATACAATACGAACCGCAGACTTAAAGTTACTGATAATCTTGGTCCTTTTCCTTTACAACTATCACGAGATCGGGTCACTGATGAAAATGCCGCAATCACTATGTTAGCAAAAGATCACCCTATATTGAATGTGCCTAATAAAATTACTAATCAAGATTTTGAAGGATGGGTTCAAGAGCGAGGACTCTATTTTCCTAATGAATGGGCAAAAGAATACACTCCAATACTTGCAACTAATGATAAAGGAGAGACAGAAAAAAAAGGAGCTTTATTAGTAGCCAACTATGGGAAAGGCCACTATATATATACAGGATTAAGTTTTTTTAGAGAATTTCCTGCAGGTGTATCAGGTGCCTATCGTCTATTTGCAAATATGTTATCTTTAGGAAAACAATAATTATAGTAATTAAAAAGTATGAGCGAGTCTAAAGAAAAAGTAATTTGGAAAAAAACATATACTGCCTTATTAGTTACTAATGTCTTATACTTAGGATTCTTTTATTGGATTATGACTTTGTATGCGTAAAAAGTTATAATAGTTACGCAATTAGAAGCTTATTAAAAGTACGTTAGAATTAAAGTATAACTTGAATCAAAGTCTAAAATTAACAATCTACAACAAATAACTAGTATAATAAATGGAACTTATTGATTGGATCGTACTTGGCGGAACATTACTTTTTATTGTCTTATATGGATCCTGGAAAACCAAAGGAAGCGCTACCGTACAAGACTACATACGCGGAGGGAATGAGGCAAAATGGTGGACTGTAGGTTTATCGGTCATGGCGACACAAGCAAGTGCTATTACGTTTCTCTCTACTCCGGGACAGGCATTTCATAGTGGACTGGGATTTGTACAATTCTATATGGGAATGCCTATTGCTATTATCATTATATGTATCGTTTTTATTCCTCTCTTTCATAGATTAAAAGTTTATACCGCATATGAATATCTGGAAAGTAGATTTGATCTAAAAACAAGAACACTTGCTGCTTCTTTTTTTTTAATACAAAGAAGTCTGGCAGCAGGAATTACTATTTTTGCACCTTCTATCATTTTATCCGCAGTTTTAGGCTGGGATCTAACCATGCTCAATATAATCATAGGATTACTAGTCATTATCTATACGGTTTCTGGTGGAACGAAAGCTGTAAATGTGACACAAAAATACCAAATGGGCATTATTTTTTCGGGAATGTTTATCGCTTTCTTTTTAGTTATCAGTTATTTACCTGACAATATTACGTTCTCGAGAGCTCTGGATATTGCAGGAGCTAGCGGTAAAATGGATGTACTCAATTTCTCATTTAATCTAAATGATCGATATACCATCTGGACAGGTATCCTAGGAGGAACTTTTCTATTCTTATCTTATTTTGGAACAGATCAAAGCCAGGTACAACGATATTTATCTGGGAAATCATTAAAAGAAAGTCAAATGGGACTTTTGTTCAATGGGTTTCTAAAAGTACCTATGCAATTCTTTATTTTACTGGTAGGGATTATGGTTTTTGTATTTTATCAGTTTAACCAAGCACCTCTTAATTTTAATCCCGCTGCTAAAGAAGTTGTGATGACTTCTCCTTATAAAGAAGAATATAATACTTTAGAAAATACATTAAAAAAGATACAAGAAGAAAAAGCAACATTTATTACCAATCAAATCAATACACAGGGAGCAGAAAGCATACAAACACCTGAAGCTAAATCTCATATCCAAAATCTTACTGACGCTGAACTAAAAACACGAGAGGCTGCAAAAATAATAATTACAAAAGCTGACCCTTTAATAGAAACCAACGATAAAGATTACGTTTTTATACATTTTATATTAAACAACCTTCCTAAAGGACTTATTGGTTTACTATTAGCTGTAATCTTATCCGCTGCTATGTCATCTACAGCTTCAGAATTAAATGCATTAGCATCCACAACCACTATTGATTTATATAAACGAAATGTGAGTCAACAAAAAAGTGAACAACACTATGTTAAAGCCACTATGGTTTTTACCTTAATGTGGGGAGTATTAGCTATTCTAGTTGCCTGTTTTGCTAATTTATTTGATAATTTGATACAGCTCGTTAATATTATAGGTTCCATATTTTATGGTAATGTTTTAGGAATATTCTTGCTTGCATTTTTTATTAAATTCGTAAAAAGCAATGCTACTTTTATAGCTGGTATCATAACACAGCTTATCATTATTTTTGTTTGGTGGATTGATATACTTCCATTTTTATGGCTCAATGCACTTGGTTGTGGTATTGTTATACTTTTGGCAATCATCATACAACTATGCCTACCTGACAAAAAAGCCTTAGTAGCTTAATCCAAATTAGAGGTTTATAACTTATTTTTGAGTTATCGATATAAAAAAATCCAGTATAAAACTGGATTTTTTATTTTTTTTTATAAGACTAAAAATACTTCAATGATGTATTATAGCTTCTGTAAGATAGGAAGAAAGATTTCTCTGAAACATCTCATATGCTTCGACAATTCCATCTACTTTTTCTCTAATATTCTTAGAAACATCTACGGATCCCTTTACAAGATTTCTTGTAGTATCAATTGATTGTTTTAGTTCTCTCCCATTACCATTAAGCTCCCTATACTGTTCATACATATCTGGAGTGCACGGCTCACATTTATAAGAATGAAGTTCGCCAAGCATAGAAGAGATCTCCTCTCCCATCCGATGTAATTTAGAAAAATGTGTTTGTCGATTAATCGATTCGTACTTTGATAACTGGCTTCTCATAAGTAATAGGTTTTTAAAAGGTTCTTAAATATAGGGAAAAAACCCTGTAAATTAACAATAGTTTTACAAAAATTTATTAATTCTTAATCTTTATAAAACTAAAAATGAGACTGATTTACAAAATTATAACCTAAATTTTTAAATTCTAAATCTAACTTGCTTAGCTAACGAACTACAGGGATCCAAGGGTATGGACTATCAAAACAATACCACTTTGCTATAAGCATTATAAAACAAGTCTCTTTTATCCTAATTCTATGCCTTATGCGCGATGCAGAGTCTTGAGGAATTCTATTCATTAAAACATCCCCTTTGGTCCATATGTCTATAACACAAGGACACCTCAAAATACAATAAATAACATAAAAAAATCTTAAATAATAGTTAACTTACTGTAATTAAACACAATAACTTTGTGACATGACATGATAACATAACAGAAATAAAACAATCATTATAAAATAATTTCTTAAGAATTTATATAAACTACATTAATTTTTTTACCTTATTCTATTGATTCACTATAGTCATTTAGCTAATATTTTTCATCTCAGAAACGATTCAATCTTCTGGGTTCTTTTTTATCAACAACTATCATCTAAGAAGTAACAGATGATTCGGTATATTTGTTATTGGTATACAGAATATCTTCCTCAGGGTCTAATGATTTATAGATTTTATTCATCATCTGTATTTCATCTTCAGAAGTAAGCTTGAGTACCTCCTATACATTTCCTTTATAATAGAAATACATAAAATGAGTGATACAAAATATATTAATTGGGGAATTATGGGGTGCGGCACTATTGCACATAAATTTGCAGAAGATTTATGTAAGATACCCACAGCATTAGTATATGCTGTTGCTAGCAGGGATCTTAAAAAAGCAAATGATTTTGGTCGACTCTATAATGCATATTCTTGCTATGGTAGTTATGAAGAATTAGTAAAAAACACTGAAGTTGACGTCATCTATATCGCAACACCTCATGTATTCCATTATGAAAATACACTCTTATGCTTAGATCATAAAAAAGCAGTACTGTGTGAAAAGCCTTTTGCTATGACAATAAAACAGGTCAGAGAAATGATACGTATTGCACAGAAAAATCAAGTTTTCTTAATGGAAGCTTTATGGACTTATTTTTTACCTCATTACACCTATGTATTAGAAATTATAGCATCAAAGAAACTAGGAAATGTATTACATCTTAAAGCTGATTTTGGTTTTGTAAGCAATTCATCTCCTGAAGAACGATTATTTAATAAAAAATTAGGTGGTGGTAGCTTGTTAGATGTAGGTATATATCCATTATTTGCTGCTTTAACAATTTTAGGTTATCCAGATCAGATCCAAGCTAAAGCTTATTTTGGAGATACAGGAGTAGATGAAAATTGTAGCGTAGAACTAAGCTATAAGAATGGAAGAAAGGCTTCTTTGTACAGCTCTATTACTAAAAAAACGAAGACAGAAGCAATCATCACATTAGACCAAGGCAAAATCATCGTGCATAGTCGTTTTCATGAGCCTTCATCTGTAACAATTATTAAAAATGAAACTTCTGAATTATTACAATTTCCTGTTGATACACACGGATATAGTTTTGAAGCTGTCCATGTACAACAAATGCTGACTCTTCATCGTACAGAAAGCACGGTGATGACTTTTGAAAAAAGCTTACAACTTATAGCTTTGTTAGATACTATCAGAGAAAAAATTGGTTTGTATTACGAGTGAATTAAATCAATTCATGGTACGAGATATAAGAGACAAGAATCCCTTTACCTTGTTTCTTAACTCCATATCCCTAATTTTATACGCTACACTCAAGACAAAGCTTTGAAGAAATTCTCTTAATTAAATCAATTACTACCGATTATATGAACAAAAAAACCTGACAGCTTTCTAAAGCTGTCAGGTTTATATTTATATAAAGCTATTTTATTTAGCTCCCCATTCTGCCAGAGAATCTTTGTTCATTTTTACATAATCGGCATTACCTGCCTTTTCTGCAAGTGTTAATGAAGTTTTTGCAGCTTTTATAGCTCCATCCTTATCTCCTGTTTTAGCATAAATCAAAGATTGTTGTCTATGATACCAAAAAGCAGGTTCTTTGCTAGAAGCAACAGCTTTATCAATATGTTCCTTTGCTTTTGTATATTCTTCTATTTCTTTATAAAATACTGCAGCCTTGTAATGATCATTCGCAGAAGGCCCTGCCATTACCGCTTCTATACTAGCTAATGTAGTTTCTTTAGTAGGTACTTCTATCTTGACCGCAGCCTCTGTATTTTCCCATAAAAAATTCAATGTGGCTCCGTTCATTGTAAAATCGCTAAACATAATTGTAAAGGTTTCTACATTCATAGGAATTTTATTCACCTTCACAGTTGCTTTAGCAGCTACTTTAGCTTCATCCCATTCTTTTGGAATTCCCCAATTCGTATTATCTGTATAAAAAATAACCTCCCAATTCTCTTTACCTGGTTTAGTAAAAACAGCGTAGGTTCCTTTTTTTAATTCCTTACCTTCTACTTTTACATCTTCACTAAAAGTAATCTCAGTATTCTTATTAGCTCCTGTTCTCCAAAGTTTATCAAAAGGAACTAAATTTCCAAAAATAGTACGTCCCTTCATACTAGGGCGAGCATATGATACAGAAACATCTGTTAATCCAATTACCTGCTCTATCTTTGCAGAAGGACTTGGTTGCGGTGCTTTTACCTGAGCTTGTATTGCAAAGGATAATAAAGCAACAGATACAAATAAAATAATCTTTTTCATGGTGTTTAAATTTAGTCTACTAATTTGTGTTATTTCATACTAAATTAAGAATTACACATGCATTAAGAGTTAACAAAAACTTAAAATAAGGAATGCTATATTTGTCTATATAATAAAGAGCATGAGACATACATACATTTCGGAATTTATTGGAACTTTCTCAATGGTTTTCTGTGGTACAGCAGCTATGGCGATTAATGAAATAACAGGAGATATTACTCACGTAGGTGTTGCAACAACCTGGGGATTAATTGTAATGGCGATGATTTATGCTTTTGGAGATATTTCTGGGGCTCATTTTAACCCTGCCGTGACTCTTGCTTTTGCATATGCTAAAAAATTCGAATGGAAAGAAGTACCAAAATATATTAGTGTACAATGTCTTGGGGCAATTGCAGCCAGTAGTACCGTTTTATTTTTGTTTCCTAAAAGTGAATATCTGGGCGGAACAATTCCGGTACTGGATGATCCCAGAGCCTTTGTACTAGAACTACTTCTTACCTATTTCCTAATGCTAGTCATAATTAATGTATCTACAGGTTCTAAAGAAGTCGGTATGATGGCTGGTATTGCCATTGGTGGCGTCGTATTACTAGAAGCTATGTTTGCAGGTCCTATGACCAATGCGTCTATGAATCCCGCAAGATCATTGGGACCTGCGCTACTTTCTGGTCATTGGGAACATCAATGGTTGTATATGGTTGCTCCTATTATAGGTGCAATATTAGCAGTATTAACTTGTAAATTAATTAAAGCTGATAATTGTTGTAACTCTTGTAATTAATAAGTTTGAAATTTCCCTTTATAAATTTTTATTTTTGTTTAAATTAACATATTTTTAGATGAATTTAACAAACCTAAAAATGAATTTATACAAAAATGAGTTTTGTAAAATGGAGTTCTACACAAAATTTGTCATAATTACCTTCATTGAAGATTTTATTCTTACACTATCTTTAGCCAATCAAATTAGAGAAAAACTTTGTTCCTATTACGGAGATGAGAATTTTATAATGATAAACAACAGAGTCCATCCTTTAGAAATTTCTAAAGAAGTATACAAACACGGGCAGTTAGCTAATATGAAAGGACTAGCATTTGTATCCAAGCAAAAGACGGAAAGGGATAAAGCATTAATTGAACAACGAATGTTTGATAAATCTTTTGCTTTTTTTGAAGATTTAGAAAATGCAAAATCATGGGCAAATAGCTACTTTTAACCTAAATTTTAATGAAAAGATTAATCTTCATTTCATCTATTATTTATTACTACCAATACTCATTTTGATGTTCTTTGCTACTTATATTTATGTGCATTAATATAAATTAATAAACCAAAAAATAAATTTTTAAGGATATGTATAGATCACCATTTTTTAAAACTTACCTAAATCAATTTCTTTAGAAGTAACAAAACCATATTTGCTATATCAGTTTGTATTCTGATTCAATTATTAATTAAAAAAATAAGTTTTGTTTAACTATTATTATTATATATTAAACAAAATCATTGTACCTTTATAGCAAATCTATTGGATATGAAAATTTATACGTTACGAGCTAAGCAAAATCTTCCTATAAGTGTAGAAAAAGCCTGGGATTTACTTTCTAATCCTAAGAATCTGAAAACTATTACTCCAGAATATATGGGTTTTAAGATCATTTCAGGTGCAGATAGAAAAATGTATGCTGGTCAAATCATCCAATATATTGTAACTCCTATCGCAGGTGTAAAAAGTAAATGGGTAACAGAAATTACACAGGTAGTGGATAAAGAATATTTTGTTGATGAACAACGATTTGGTCCATATGCCCTTTGGCATCACAAACATTTTATTAAAGAGATACCAGGCGGTGTAGAAATGGAAGATATCATTGATTATAAAATACCTTTCGGAATTCTGGGACAATTAGTACATCCTTTTTTAGTAAAACCAAAACTCAAAGAAATATTTGAGTTCAGACGTAAAAAATTGATTGAGATGTATGGAACTCATGAAATACCAATAACAGAAGAAATTATTTTTAGCTAATACAAAACATTGAAAAATGAAAAAAAACATCTTATTAATAGGCGGTAGTCAAGGTATCGGATTTGAAATTGCATTAAAAATGTACCGTGAATATACGATATATGTTGCATCACGGACCTCAGAAAATTTAGGTAACCTTGATGTTACTCATATTCCTTATGATGCCACTACAGATGAGATAGATACTGCTGCCTTGCCAGAAATTATTGATGGCTTTGTATATTGTCCGGGAAGTATTAATCTCAAGCCATTTAAAATGCTTAGTCCAAAAGATTTTGAAAATGATATGCAGATCAATTTTTTGTTCTTAGTTCGTATCGTTCATAGTCTGCTACCAAGATTAAAAAAATCAGAACAAGCTAGCCTAATATTTTTTAGTACCGTTGCCGTAAAAGTTGGTATGCCATTTCACACCAGCATCGCAGCGGCAAAAGGAGCTATAGAAGGTTTTGCAAAAGCACTTGCAGCAGAATATGCACCGCAGTTCAGAGTGAATGTAATCGCGCCGTCATTAACTAATACTCCGCTGGCTAAAAGACTATTGGGTAATGATAAAAAGAAGGAAATGATGGATGCACGTCATCCATTAAAACGAGTAGGTGAAGCAGAAGATATCGCTAATAT
Source organism: Aquimarina addita (assembly GCF_039539305.1). Taxonomy (NCBI): domain Bacteria; kingdom Pseudomonadati; phylum Bacteroidota; class Flavobacteriia; order Flavobacteriales; family Flavobacteriaceae; genus Aquimarina; species Aquimarina addita. The sequence goes on from NZ_BAABCW010000004.1 coordinate 117,665, forward strand.
TGCTGTATTTTTACTTAACGATAGTAGTAGTTGGATTACAGGACAGATTATTGGTGTTGATGGTGGAATGTCTACTCTAAATGTTACTTAGTATCATCCCTAAATAATTATAGTGACATAACTGAAGTACTAAAGGTTAAAAAAATACTCTTAAAAAGTTATATTAATGTAATTTGTATTTTTAATTTTTATTAGCTAAAATGTATATTCGGGTTCAACACAATACTTTTTAATTTTTTATATGTCTAAAGAAGTTTCAATATTCTGGTTTCGTCGTGATCTAAGATTAGACGATAATATCGGATTACTAAAAGCGCTTAAAGGAACGCTTCCAGTGGTACCTATTTTCATTTTTGATAAAGAAATATTAGATCGATTACCCGCAGATGATGCGCGTGTATCTTTTATTTTTGAAACATTACAAAATATTAGAAAAGAACTACAAGATACATATGATAGTTCTCTTGCCATATATTACGGAAAACCTGAAGAAGTCTTTAACACTATAATAACAGAGGGTTCTTATGATATCAAAGCTGTGTTTACAAATCACGATTATGAACCTTATGCTAAAAAACGAGACGAAAACATAGAAAACTTATTGAACAAAAAGAATATTCTTTTTCATACCTATAAGGATCAAGTAATTTTTGAAAAAAGCGAAATCGTCAAAGCAGATGGAAATCCATATGTAGTCTATACTCCTTACAAAAATAAATGGAAGGAAAATTTTGATGCTACAGCATTAAAAATCCATAAAACTAAAGATTTTCTTGATTCATTGGTTAAAAATACACGATTACCTAATCTTTCTTTATCAGATATCGGGTGTATCACCTCTTCTATAAAAGTAAAAGCCTATCATATATCCGAGGATTTCATTGAAAATTATGAAGAAACTCGTAATTATCCGGCAAAAAACCACGGAACCTCTCGTTTAGGACCGCATCTAAGATTTGGTACCGTAGGAATTAGAACAATTATGAAAAAAGCGATTGCCGAGAAAAATGAAATCTTTTGGTCTGAACTGATTTGGAGGGAATTTTTTATGCAGATTTTGTGGCACTTTCCGCATACAAAAAATCAATCTTTCAGACCTAAATATGATCGCATCGAATGGCGTAATAATGAAGAAGAGTTTGAAAAATGGAAACAAGGAAAAACCGGATATCCATTAGTAGATGCAGGAATGCGAGAATTAAATCAAACCGGATTTATGCACAATAGAGTAAGAATGCTAGTTGCAAGTTTTTTATGTAAACATCTACTTATTGATTGGAGATGGGGTGAAGCGTATCTGGCAGAAAAGTTATTAGACTATGATATGTCTGCTAATGTAGGTAATTGGCAATGGGCTGCTGGTTCTGGGGTAGATGCTGCTCCGTATTTTAGAATTTTTAACCCAACTACCCAGATCACTAAGTTCGATAAAAAAATGGAGTATATAAAGCAATGGGTAACTGACTTAAATGAACTGACCTACCCTACACAAATGGTGGATCATAAAATGGCTAGAGAACGCTGTCTTAAAACATATAAAGAAGCAGTTGGATAAAACAGTAGCAACTCATTAAACACATAAAACAAAGATAACAAGATGTTTACGTTATAAAAATATTGGTTTTCATTATTGTTTTAATTATTTTTATTACATCATAAGCAACATAAAAGACCAATAAATTTTAATAGTATGAACGAACAAAAAACACAAATCTGGAATACATCAAAAGTAGCTAATCGCCTGGTTGAACTTTGTCGCATAGGTGAAAATATGCAAGCGATCAATGAATTATATGATCAAAATATTGTGAGTAAAGAGATGTCAGGAATGCCAAATGATGTGATCAGAGGTAAAGATGCTGTTATCAAAAAGACAAATGACTGGTATGCTACCGTAGAAGAATTTCATGGTAGCGAAATATCTGAACCTATGGTTGCAGACTCTCATTTTTCTTGTACTATGAAGATGGATTGTACTTTTAAAGGACAAGGGCGCATGAAGATAGAAGAACTTGCCGTTTACAATGTAAATAATGGCAAAATTACAGAAGAACAATTTTTTTATTCAATGCCTTCTTCTGAGTAGTTATAAATAAGGCTGAATTCCAGTCTTAAAAGTAAAGAAGAATTCAGCCTTTTTTCTATATTAAAATTTATATCCTGCAGAAAACTGAAGTACAGTATTACGCTGATCCACTCCTTCTTCGACATCAACAATTCCTGCTAATCCTACATAATATCGTGCTTGTAGAAAAAGTCCTATCTCAAACTGATATCCCAGCCCTACATTTACTCCGTAATCAATATCAGAAATAATATCGTTTACTTTTTCTTTAGTTCTCTCTGTAACTCCATTTTCTGTAGTCTTAGCCTCTAACAAAGCAGAAGTTAGCATCCCTATCTGTGGTCCTGCTTCTACATTAAATCCTGGTGTAAAATAATATTTTACCATCACTGGCAGAACAATATAATCTAATTTTAGTGTATGATCATCATACACACTATCTTCATCTAAAAATCTATGCCCTTGAAAAGAGTATAAAAGTTCAGGCTGTACACTTAGCATATATTCTATAACTGGTATGTCTACTAATACGCCCATATGTACCGAACCTCTCATATAATAAGTATCAGTCTCATCCCCAACTACATTGGCTCTATTCGTTCCTATTTTAAAACCGTACTCTATCGCTTCAGCTTGTGCATTAATTTTACTGGAAAATAAGGCTACCAGTAAAAAAGTGAATAGTAATTTCTTAGTCATAATATTTAATTTTTGGGGCAACATTTAATTAAAATTCCTGCATCGAACTATACATTTTTTATTACTTAAAAGCAAAACGTAGTATATCGAGGCAATTCTAAACGATGGCAAAGATGAGAAAATAAATTTAATTTTTAAATATCCATAGACATCTAGTAATAATACTGAATAATATTATTATAAATTGTTTCAAACCAACCAATTAATTTAACCCCTTATAAGTTCAGAGTGATCATTTAAATCTTAAACTAACTTATTTTCAGGGTAAATTAATAAAAAATAACTAAAAAATGGGACGATATATACTAAACCACCTAACATACAGTTATCAATATTCTAAGACATACCTGATATTGAAAAAATCAAATTCAACAGCGTAAACAAAAGGATTTAATGACTATAAAATGTAAAATTATATTCTTGTCAAATATTAAATAAAATTTAATTGAAAATAATCTTAAGATTATTTTTATCGTTTAATAACTTTAGGTAAGTTACTCCCTTACTACTAGTCTGATAAGAATATGATAGCTTATTTCTATCATATAAATTATCTAATGGAATTAATTCCCCATTTACAATATGTTTATCAAATAATTTTCCGAAATCTTTTCCATAATAATTACTAGCAACTTTTACGAAGTAATCTTTATCGATCGTTTGATTATTGTTTGTAGCATCATTTAAAATATCAAACATCAAATCATCTAAAGAATATTTATTGTCCGACTTATTCCTAATACTCAAATCAAGATAGAAAGCAAAAAGTGCACCTCTCCAATAAGGTATTTCTTCAATACCTTCATTATTCCAAAAACTGTCATAATTCAATTCATCATTTTTAATTTCATTATACTGAGATGAATTTAACAAATAATTGAACTCATTTATTTTTTTTATAAAAAATGATTCCATCTGATTTGAAAGACAATTTTTTGAAGCCAATTTAAAATGATAATATTCAGTAAAACCTTCACTAAACCAATATTGTTTTTCTTCATTTTTATTTTCAATTTTTACACCTATCCAATTGTGTAATAATTCATGATTTATTAAGTTAAGGATATCGTCTTTACTAATTTTCGAACTATCTCCAATTAAAGCCATAAAAGAATTTGTCAAACCCGCACCTATATAATTTATATCTTGATAGTTTGAAAGGGGAGTAAGAATTGTTGTATAATAATCTTGTGAATAATCATCCCAAAACTTCCGTTGGATTTTTATTACCTTAGTTACCAAATCTAATAAATAATTTCTCTCTATATTTTCCCATTCAACTGGCGAAGCGAACACTATTTTCTTATTATTAATGAAAAATTCATCTAATTGATAATCCCCTCCAATAAAAACTGATTGGTTAAACTTGTCACGTTCAATTCCTTTTATATTTTGGTGAGTTATATTTGAATTGAAACTATTATGAATTAAAAAGTCTTTATCAAAATTTTTCCAATGAATATCAATATCATAAATAGGATTCATACTCAGACTCGATGTTACAAATAAAGAAAAAGAAAGAATATGAAATCTTTCTTTACTGATAAATGGTCTAAAATAATTAACAAAGTCTATCTCTAAACTATTTTCTGAAGATATAATTAGATACGATACATTGATATAATTGAGACTATCAGCATGTTTTATTTGAATTAAGTCTTCTGATTCATTAAATAAAATTTCTGAATCCTCCTCTGTTCTAAAATTTTTGAAATGATTTTTCAAAGATTCTTCACCCCACATTGAGGAAGGAAAATTTAAATTAGTTACACCATTTCGTGAAGTTTGAAATTTAGCAAATACTTTAAGAGCTGGTTTTTGATTATAGCTCGATTGTTCAACTACATAGCTGATAGTTTCATTAGCTTTACTATAAAAAAAGGTAGACATGAATAAAATAATGTAAAATAACTTTGTATACATATTTCTTAAGAGCTAAATGATGTTAATTTCTTAAAATTTTCCGTGATAACTTCTTGATTAAAATCATTGTCAAAATTATCCAAAAATCCAACAACCTCCTCATAATCAATAGATTCAAATTTATCTTTATAAATCTCGGGGAGACTACTATAAATTGTATTTTGGATGTGAACAATTAGTTTAACGAAATCTTTACAATAAATTGATTCGTTATTAAAACCATTGACTGAACTATATCTTGAATAAATAGGTCCCCCTCCACAAACCTCTAGAATAGGACACTCCATACATTTATTGCATAAATATTTATGACTATTATAGTATAAATTTGCTAATTTTGTCTCCAAAGCTTTAGAAAAAGAATGATCTTTAATACTTGCTCCACTAACTGTAAAACCGTCACCGCATAATTTTAATGCGCCAACGACCTGAATATCACCGTTCGTTTCTATAACAAGATTTCCAACTTCATCTAAACCAAAATCCTCGTTTCCTGAATATTTAAAATTAAGTATTAGGCCGATAATAGAGTTAAACATAGTTATATTCATATTAGTCTGTTTTTTCTCCTTATACCAGATGTCAAAAATTTTAATCAACCAGTCAGAATATACTATTGACTTTTTTGTACTACTATTCTCCCAGGGTTTGCCTTCTGGGTTTAAATCTATATTTGCGTGAGGCCAAAGTAGATCAAAGTTCTTAACACGAAGATCTTTCATCAGGTTATAATACTTGATAGGATCGCTAGATGGATCTATAACACTAAGAATTCCTGGTTGGCTTTTTAAAAATTTTTGACCTATTTTTAAACCTTTCACCACTTTATCAAATGATCCTTTATTTTTATGGTCTACTCTATATTTGTCATTTATTTCTTTATAACCATCTAAACTTATACCTAGATAAATTTTCAAATTATTAAACAACTCACTCCACTTTTTGTCAATTAAAAGACCGTTTGTTTGCATAGCATACCTAGCTCTTATACTGTTTTTATTGAGAACTGTATTAGCTGTATTAACAAAGTTTATATAAAACTCTTTTTTTTGAAGCATCGGTTCGCCTCCGTGAAAAATAAAAGTAAAAATTTTCAAATTTTGTTCAAGACAATGCTCAAGTGTTCTATCTATAATTTTTATAAAAGTATCATCACTCATTAACTTAGGCTGATTAAGATATGTTTTATCTCCTAAATTATATACATAACAATAAGAACAATTTAAATTACACCTACTAGCAACTTTAATTATTAAGCTATTAACAATCATATTAAAATAAAGTTTAAAAATAAAAAAACAGCTCGCTGTAAATTAGAATAACTGCGAGCTGTAAAAAATCATGCATCAGGCCAATGTGGATCGATCCTTCTAAATGTTACTTTTGCATAATCAACCCTCTCTCCTCCTCGTATTTGAGCAGCTTGCAAATTACTTTCTAAAGCGTGATTTTTAAAATCATCTAAGTTTAAGCCTTTAGATGACAAGTCAATTTTAAATTTATTTTTCATAAGAAAAAATTTATCCCTACTCTTTGTTTAGCTTTTCGGGTATCGCTAATTATACATAACAATAATACAGCTTTTTAATTAAACACATCGAAAGGTTACTCGGAATTATTTTTCTTTTGGATTTGTTTCTTCGATTTACAATAAATAAATAAGAAAAAGCACTTTACTGACTCTCGAGTAGCTTAAGAATTTATCTCAAGAAATAATGTTTTCAATGACTACTACAAAGAAAGGATTTTCTTTTAAATAGAACCAGAAACAGCTTAGTTTGAAAATGGTATAAACCCGTTTAGGCTATGGTTCATAAACTACGTAAAGCGATGGGCAGCAGAGATGCTCGCTATATATTAGAAGGTATGATTGAAAAGGATGAAGGCTATTTACAGTTGAATCTTCTAAGGTAGAGCAACAAGAAATGAAAAAAGAGGTCGTGGCGCAGATAGAAAGCAAAATGTAATAATCATGGCTGAGTCAACTCTCTTAGAAGATCCTAAAATAAACAAGAAGGGTCGTTAATGTCGTTATTTTAAAGCTAAAGTATTTACAGATATAAGGCTGATGGCGTAAATGACATTGTCTAAGAATCTCTAGATGAACAAAGCATTGTTTTTACTGACAAGAGCACTTTATACGTTTATATTACTAATTTTGTAGAACTTTCTGTTAGCTAAAAATCAGATTTAGAAACTACTAAAGAGACTTTGAAATGGGTACATATACTATAAGTAATGCTAAACGAAATTAATTAGGAAACTATCATAAAGTAAAAAGTAACTACTTACAACTTTATCTAAACAAGTTGGTCTACAAGCTAAATCGAAGAAATTTTGAAGAAAAACTATTAGATAGGCTTGTTATAGCAACAATTATTGGATTACGAGTGAAAACGGACATTCGATTATTTTATCACTAAACCTCATAGACTAAGAAGATACACTAAAACTGAATGTATCCAAAACTATTTCCTACAAATTTACTTCTACACATAAATGCGTACAAAATCATAAAGAAGTTCACCAATTTTAATTAGAAAGCATATTCCTCCAAAAATAAATAACAACGTTCGTTTTGATTTATCCTTGACTGCAAAAGCAAGTGCTAATGGAATTACACTCCAAATTAACCTGGAAAATGTACTTACTATTTGAAACCAATTACTTTCATATGCATCAGAAATAACATATCTAAGACTTGCATAAAAAAGAGTAGAAATAAAACTCCAAATAATCACGAACATAAGTATAGAGTCTCCAGAAGAAGCTACTTCATTTTCTGCAACGGCTACCTCTGTATCTTCTCCTATTCCTTTGGGGTTAGGTCCGTATTCATTAGACCCATAATCACTATCAGTAGCCATTAATATTAATAACCAAATTGAACCTACAAAAGGAATTAATGAAACAAAATACATCCAACCGCTTTTACCCGTATCATGGAGCCTTCTTACTGTTACTGCCAAACCAGGTAATAACATAGCCAGAATATAAATTCCAAAAATGGGGCCATACCCTACTCCGTCAACAGCAATACCAAATACATTATCTAATATCATGGCAAGAATTGCAAAAAGCATATTAAATAGAGTAAAGAACCAATATTCACTTCTTCTGGCTCTTCCCGTAAAACCAACATAATTTTCTAATACCTTAATATACCAATTCATAGTGCTTACTTTTTCTTTTTATTTATAATACTGTTTAGCCTAATCTCTATTCTTCCCAATTGTGTACTAAATGTTCAGACCACATTTTTTTTGCAAATTCTTTAAAAATAGTTGGTCCGTTACTAAATCTTTGATCAAATTTATATGCTCCTCCATAAAACGTATCATCACTAATCTGTACCTTGTTATGACCTCTCATAGCAAATTTCTGACTGCCTTCATACATAATTATTTTCATTTCCAATGGGCTTACGTCCCCATGACATACCTTTCTATACATAAGCCAAATCTCTTTTGTTCCATTATTATCGAGATCTGTAATATGTAACGTATTTTTAATAAAGCTAGCTTCTATCTCAACCGGACAGGCCTCGATAAAATCATAAACCTTCCATAATCGCTTTTGCGAATCGTTATTTTTAAGATAATGATATGCAAATAATTCTGCATCAGCACCTTCATCAACGTCATGAGAAAATCTAGGGCTTTGATGAATCCCTGTTTCCGTTGTTAATACAAAATGTTTTCCTGCAATGTCGTTCCAACTAATCAGATTCTTAGGGTTTCCATCGTATTCGATAAATTTTGGTATGCTACTAATAGACACATTATTGAAATCGATATCATCCTCATTTTTTGTTAGGTATTTATTATAATCACCTTCCTCTAACTTAGTGGTCATATAATGTGCTTTTGCCCTGTAATATTGTTCAGAACAGTTCTCTGAAAATATGTCTATATATGCATCAGTAAACTCATTAAATTTAATTTTAGGTAGTACCATGCCGATATCAATAGTAGGTATTTTAATTAATCTTTCTTTTGTAATGTCATAAAAACTCCAATTACCAATATATCTATTCGTTAATAAATTAATACTAGATTCTCCACTACCATCATTGGCTGCATTTCCAAATTCATATCTACTCAAACCTATAAGTTCAACGTTTTTAATAGTTGGATTGTATCTAAACTGTGCTTTTGATCCTGCCCTACGCAAAATTATACTATAGTCAAATCCATTTTTAGTTGCAGATATAGGAAATGAACCTGACATTGACTCTTGCATTACTTCACCACTCATTAATGAACTATAGCTTTGCGTCGATAATTTACAGATAATTCTATTTTGGTCGATATAAATAGAATCATTTATCCGATCACCATCTATATCTTTTACTAATGTGCTTTGAGCTTGTATTACTTTTAGTCCTAAGATTACGAATAGGCAAACCAAAAATTTCATGTATCTTCTTTATTATTTAAAATTATTACAATGTACAATATACTAAAATTGACGCCTCATTCTAGAGACGTCAATTTATTTAATATGATACTATATTTCTAATTTTTATTGATCTCCCAGAATTAATGGCATGCCATCTTTACTAGAACCTACTACAACCACCTTAGCATTAGGTGATTTTGCTAGTTGTAATGTTGCTTCAATTCCTTTCTCTTTTAATATTTTATCAGTTAACGAAGCACTTAAAATTGTATTTGCTGCTGCTTTTCCTTCAGCATCAATACGTTGTCTTTCTGCTTCTTTTCTAGCTTTTTCAAGTCTGAATTCATATTCTAAAGATTCTTGTTCCTGATTTAACTTGCGTTCTATTGCCTCCTTGATTGCAACTGGTAAAGTTACATCTCTTACCAGAACTCCATTTAATTGAACATACTGTCCTTCTACCTTCTTTTTGGTTTCCTCATAAATCTCATTCTGAATAGCATCTCTTTTTGTAGAATACAATTGCTCTGGTGTATATCTTCCTACAACACTTCTGGCAACGGCTCGAATCTCTGGTACAATTACAATCTCAAGATAGTCTTCGCCTTTAGTCTGATGTAATAACCCTAATTTATCAATCTGTGGTTGATATAAAACAGAAACGTCTAAATTTATTTCTAATCCATTAGAGGATAATACTTGCATTTTCTTTTCAAAAACTTCTTGTTGTTTTGTATTGTAAATGTACACCTTATTCCAAGGTGCTATAATATGAAAACCTTCTCCAAGTGCAGGTTCATCAACCACAACACCTCCTCCAAATGTTTTAAACAAAACACCTGCTTCTCCATAACCAATATTTACTGATGATTTTGTAACAAAGACAATTAATAAAACAACTGCAATAAGAATAGGTAATCCTATTTTTGGTAATCTTTCCATAATATATATTTAGTTTTAATTTTAAATAAGCCCGTTATATTTTCTCATAAACCATTCTAGTGTCAATACAGCTATAATAATTGCCAATAGATATTTCCAGTCTATTAAAGATACGATATTTTCTTTGCTTTTTTGAACTGCTTGATATCTGGGGTCTTTTATAAGAGTTGTAATTAATGATTCATATTGATCCATATAAAAAACCTTTCCATCTGTATGAGTCGCTAATTGTGTAAGCTTTGTTACATCTGCGTTCAATAATTGCTGTTCTACATCATAATCCAGAATTGTAAAGCTTCCGGATCTAGAAATATTTTCACCCGTTACACTTACGATATATTCGTAATCTCCTGCTGGTAAATTGCTTAATTCTGCATCATAAGAATTGTTTTTTAATAACATAGGTGATGTCTGGGTTGCTTGTGTATCCTTATTTTTAATAGTAATCGTTAAACTTCCTCTCCGATCGAATTCATAATTTTTAGTGAAATATTCTGCTTTTATCTTTATACTAACATTTCCATAATAGAATGACTCAGAAATTGTATTTAATCGACTCTTCTTTTTGTTAGAGGCAGTATACTGAATTAACTTTCCAAAGAAATCATCAAAACTTTCAAAACTCTTAGTATCAAGATAATTCTGTGCTCTCCATCTCCATAATCCTTCTCCAAATAATACTGATTCTCTGATTCCATTTCCTTCTAATGTAATCCATAAGGGATCTTCTGTCGGAATATTTCCAATAGTACGATAGAGCAGGACATCATGTGGTGTATTGATTATAATATTACCAAATGCACCAATAAGTGGTGGATATTCTCTAAAACCGATATCTTCTAGCAAAAATGTACTATAATTTGTATTAAATCTAGGTAAATAATTCTCTGCTTGTCTGGTTATTTCGTGTCTGTATTTATTTTGTATTTTATTAAGAAATACCCAATCGGTTTTAGATCCGGTAATAGTTAAATAATTTTTCTTTAGACTTTCTAACTTCTCATATAAGGTCTTGAATCGTGAGGTAGGTTGATAAAGAATAACTAATTGATAGTCCTCTAGTTCTTTAATTTGATTCGTCTTTGCAATGGTAATACTTCTACGCTCATTACTTTCAACACTTTTCTTAATAGCACCCAGATCCGGGTGCACAATATCGCTGATTAATAGAATATTAGTTTTTTGATCAATTACTTCTACAGCAAAATCTTTTGTATTATTAACTATATTTTTTTCTCCATCTAATGGAACCAGAGTAGCCTTATATTTTTGTACGCCTGCTATATTTGCAGGAAGGGTAAAATTGATAACGTTAGAAGTATTTTCTCCTGAAAAAGAAACTGGTTCCGTAAACACTGTACGTTCTCCTGATGTCACCTTAAAAGTTGTTTGTATTTTTTCTTTTCCCGAATATGTGAGTATCGTTTCTACAGGAAATTTATTTTTTAGATATGCATATCGATTTACATTAAGCTGTTGTATTTTACTATCAGTCAATTTAGTCGTATCCCCTACTACAACAGGATACACATGTTGTTTAAAAGTATTACTCTTAAATTGATATCCTCTGCCATAAGTTTGATTACCATCTGTAATGAGAATCGTAGGTGCATTAGTGTTTTTATACACCTGATCAAGGCTTTTTAATGTACTAGAGATATTTGTTTGTGGACCATCAAACGTTAAATTTAATGAATCTTTTAATGTATTAGAGAAAGAGTAGAATTTTAGCTCAAAGCGATCTATTAATTCTTGATTCTCTTTAAGTTTACCTACCCATCCGGATACTGGTTGTACTTGATCAAGATGTTTTATAGAAGAAGAATTATCAATAGCCACTACTAAAGTGGGTTTCTCTACAAAATAGGTCTGTTTTTTAAACGTAGGGTTAATTAATAATAATAACAATGCAAAAACGCTAATAAAACGCAGAAATGCAAAGAATAGATTCTTTTTAGTCCTATTCTTTGCATTATATATGTATTGAAAAGATGCAATAATTAATGCAATAATAAAAGCACCAATAACCCATCCTATAATTTGTGTTTGCATTGAGATAAATTACAATATTATATTATGTAAGCATACCACCATCTACCTGCAGCACTTGTCCTGTAATGTATCCACTCAAATCACTTGCTAAAAACAAACAAGCATTTGCAATATCTTCTGTTGAGCCACCTCTTTTTAATGGAATTGCTTTTCTCCATTCATCTACCACTTTTTCATCTAATTTTTCTGTCATTTCAGTTTCTATAAAACCAGGCGCAACAACATTACTTCTAATATTTCTGGAACCCAATTCTAAAGCCATCGATTTAGTAAAACCAATAATTCCTGCTTTAGATGCCGCATAATTAGCTTGCCCGGCATTTCCTTTTACACCTACTACAGAACTCATATTAATGATACTTCCTTTACGTTGCTTAAGCATAGTCTTTTGCACCGCCTTAGTCATATTAAAGACACTCTTCAAATTAACCTCAATAACCGTATCAAAATCATTTTCTCCCATTCTCATTAGCAAATTATCTTTAGTAATCCCAGCGTTATTAACTAAAATGTCTATGGTCCCAAAAGTTTCTAATACACTTTTTACTAATTCGTGTGCCTCATCAAAACTGGCTGCATTGCTTTGATACGCTTGAGCTTTAATCCCTAAAGCATTTAATTCTTTTTCGAGTTCTGTTGCTGCCTCCACTGATGAACTGTATGTAAAAGCAACATTAGCTCCTTGTTGCGCAAAAGCTTGCGCTATTCCTTTACCTATTCCACGAGTAGCACCCGTAATAATGGCAGTTTTACCTTGTAAAAGATTCATTTGATCTGTGCTATTTTAATAATAATATACCTTACTAATATGGTATGTATGATTTATAAAGTCAAATATAACAATTACTACATCGTCAACAGCAATAAACCCTATGATTTCTCATAGGGTTTTACTATTAATTATTTTAACAAATTACTATATAATTATTTATAATGGAACGTCTATATTTTCCTTTTCATAATTAAATAAATAATCGATATCCATTTCCTGTACATTCCCAAGTTTTGCTAATGCTTTCATATCCAAATCTTTTTTATTCCCTATTACCATTACGTTATAAGACTTCCCTTTGATATTTTCATTAAAAAACGTTTTTAAATCTGTAAGTGTCATATTTTCAATGGTTTTATACATTTCCTCTCTATTATCTTGAGTAATGCCCAACTTTTTAAGGCTTTCATAAGTCCAAAAAATATTAGCTTTTGTAATTCTCTCTGCTGCTATTTTTTTTAATGTTGCTTCTTTAGCTGCATTAAATTGCTCTTCTGCTTCTGGCATATCATTCATTAACTCCATCATCGCATTTACAGCTTCTGATAATTTATTTGCCTGAGTTCCTACATATGCATAAACATAATTAGATTTCCCAATTTCTGAAGCGGTATCATAAGCGGAAAAAGCTGAATATGCTAGTGATTTTGATTCTCTGATTTCTTGAAACACTATAGATGATAATCCACTACCAAAATATGTATTAAATAATTTTGTGGCTGCCATTTTTGAGGGATCAAACGGAGCGCCTTTTGCTAAAAACAAAATTTCACTCTGAACCATATCATAATCTACAAAATAAACATTCCCACCTGTTTCCTTTTCTACATAATTCGTTTTTTCAGGATAATTTAATAGTTCCTCTTTTCCAATCTTATGATGAGTATTAATTGAGGCTATTGCTTTATCTATATCTTTACCGTAGTAAAATATCCTTTGTTTATAAGTACGCAGTTCTTTAATCTTATTTACCAATTCTTGAGGATCAATTGCCTTTAATTCTTCTATGGTATAAATATTTCTTAATGGTGAATCATCCCCATACGCACCATAACTCATTAATCCATTCCATAAAATATTTCCTTTACTTGTTTTACCATCTATACGGCTTTTTGCTATTTGATCAATATACTTAGTATATGCTTCCTGATCCGGTACAGCATTAGTCCATAAATTTTCTAATAAACTCAATCCTGCATCTAAGTTTTCTTTGAGCCCGGAAACACCTACATATGTTTTGTCTTCTCCTGCGTAGACACTATAATTGATTCCTAATTTATAAAATTCCTTTTTTAAAGCATCTGAGGACAACGAATCAGTACCCAAATAATTTAAATATCCAGTGGCTAAGGATGCTTTGCGATCATGATCCTGTCCTATATCAAAAATGAATTTTAATTCGAATAAGTCATTGTTTGGATTGTCTATAAAAGATAACGGTAACCCACTGTCCGTTTTAGTTTCTTTAATTGCAACTTTATAATCAATAAACTTAGGTGCTAGTGGTAGCGTTTCTGCATTGGAAAACTTCTTTAAAAATTCAGATTGTTTATCTCTGTTTAACGCTACGGGTGTAATTCCTGGATTTTGAACTTTTACTATATTGGTATCCTCTCCCTTGCGCTTATATGTTACCACATAATTATCTTTATAAAATGTATTTGCAAAATCAACTAATTCTTGTTTAGAGATCTTTTTAAGATCATCAAGAAATGTTACTTTATCTTTCCAATTCTGACGATGAATGAATGCATTATAATAAGCTGTAGCAAGTTGTGTATTGCTTTCATACTGCTTTGTCTTACTTAACTTTAAATCATTAATCACTGCGTTAATCATCCATTCATCAAAATTTCCAGCTTTTATTTTTTCGATTTGCGCTAGTAATAAATCTTTTACTTCATCTAAGGTTTGATCAGCTTTTGGTGTTCCATAAAATTGATGATATCCATAATCATTTAAGAATGTAGGGCTACATCCTGCATTTTGAACCACTTGTTTTTGATTTAGATTTAAATCAATTAATCCTGCTTTACCATTTGCGAGTAGCATATCAACCAACGTAAGTAACTTTTCTTCTTTCGTACCTATAGCATCAGAACGATATGCTATGGATACAGATTCTGCTGTAGGACCAAAAACCTCATTTATTACCGGGCCGGTAATTGGGTTTTCTTTTGGTAATATAGGATGCGTAAGTTCTTTCTTTTGAAAACTCCCAAATGCTTTATCAACTTTTTTTATAGTTTCCTCAAAATCAATATCCCCAACTAACACCATTGCCATATTATTAGGCACATAATACGTATTAAAATAGTTATGGATTGCTACCATAGAAGGATTCTTCAAGTGATCAGAAGTTCCTATTGTAGTTTGTTGTCCATAAGGATGTGTTGGAAAAAGACCTTTTAACATAGCTACATATACTTTTCTACCATCATTATCTTGACCCCTATTAAATTCTTCATACACGGCTTCTAATTCTGTATGAAACAAACGCAATACTAGCTTACTGAAACGTTCACTTTCTACCATTAGCCACTTATCTAATTCATTAGTAGGAATTTTATTTTTATATACTGTTTCTTCAAACCAAGTATGTGCATTTGTCCCTTGAGCACCCAATGAACTAATCATTTTATCATATTCATTAGAAATAGAGATTTTTGAAGCTTCCTGCGAAACTTCATCTATTTTCTTGTAGATCTCCTTTTTCTTTTCCGAATCACTTTCTGCTTTATGCTGCTCGTATAAATCTGAAATTTCCTTTAGCAATACTTTTTCTTTTTCAAAATCCTGAGTTCCTATTTCATCAGTCCCTTTAAAAACCATATGTTCTAAGTAATGTGCTAATCCGGTAGATTCTTTTGGATCATAATTAGATCCCGCTCTTACCGCTATATACGTCTGGATTTTTGGTTCCTCTTCATTTTTACTTAAATATACAGTAAGACCATTATCCAGTGTATATAATCTTAATCCAGTAGGATCATTGGTAACTGTCTCATAAGTATAGCCAGCGGAGTCCGTATGTTTTTCCGTTTTAACCTCATTTGGCGTTATGTTTTCTTGTTTTGTAGCATCTTTACAATTACTTAGTAACCCTACTATACAAAATAGTAAAAGTGATTTTAATAGTTTCATTTAGTCGTTTTGAGTTATTTATATTTAAATATGTAACAATAGAATAACATTTGTTACCTTTATTAAGAATACTTTAACAAAACTGTATTCTAAATAGCAGGTTTTCCTTTTTTGAAGACATAAAAAAACCTGTGATATAAAATCACAGGTTTTTAATAATTTTTATAATTGCATAACAAAAAAGCAATTCAATCAGAAGTTTATCCTATAACTTCTGCTACTTTTTTACCTATTTCTGCAGGGGAGTTCACTACATGAATTCCACATTCTCTCATAATAGCTTTCTTAGCAGCAGCAGTATCTTCGCTACCACCCACAATCGCACCAGCATGCCCCATCGTACGTCCTGCAGGAGCAGTCTCTCCAGCGATAAAACCAACTACAGGTTTTTTAGTTCCGCTTTCTTTTACCCATCTTGCTGCATCTGCCTCTAACTGACCACCTATCTCACCGATCATCACTACGCATTTAGTTTCTGGATCGTTAATTAATAATTCTACAGCCTCTTTAGTAGTAGTTCCGATGATAGGATCTCCTCCAATACCGATAGCAGTTGTAATTCCTAATCCTTGTTTTACTACCTGATCTGCTGCTTCATAAGTTAACGTTCCTGATTTTGAAACTATACCCACATTTCCTTTTTTAAATACAAAACCTGGCATAATACCTACCTTTGCTTCTCCTGGAGTAATCACACCTGGGCAGTTAGGACCAATCAGTCGACAATCTTTATCTTTAATATAATCTGAAGCTTTTATCATATCCGCAACAGGTATACCTTCTGTAATTGTAATTATTACTTTAATTCCTGCATCTGCAGCTTCCATAATTGCGTCTGCTGCAAAAGCTGGTGGTACAAAAATTATAGTGGTATCCGCTCCAACTTCTTTTACAGCATCTTCTACTGTATTAAAAACTGGTTTATCCAGATGAGTCTGACCTCCTTTACCAGGAGTTACACCTCCTACTACATTGGTACCATACTCTATCATCTGACCTGCATGAAAAGTACCTTCACTACCAGTAAATCCCTGAACTATAATTTTTGAATCTTTATTTACTAAAACACTCATTGCGTTATGATTTTTATTTTTACAGCTCCAAAAGTACGGTTTTGGAAACTATAGTCGAAATGAAAAAACAAAAAAATTCTATTATTTTATTTTTTGAATTTAGACCCTGTTAGAAATGTTATTATTTAAGGAATTCTGAGTAAATGACATCAAATTTTAGCATCTTTTCTATAAAAGCCTTTCCTTTTCTATCATCAATACTATACTTTTTCTATTTTGATAAAAATGAAGCTAAACTTTCTTTAGAATTATCTCCGTGTTGACTAATCATATATCCTCTATATAATTTATCGTCTTTTAATTCCCAAATTGCCATACAATGCGCAATTACTTCCTCTTTTTCTGGATTTTCTATCAAACGGGCGATATAAGAACCTCTTAAAGTAACCATTGATTTTTCTGAAACAAGATGACTGATTTCACATCGTAAAGTTTCAAAAGAAGTGGACATTCCTTCGAATAACATTTTGATATCTTCAAGATTCTTTTTTCTAAATCCAAAACTACTCGTCCAATCTAATTGAACCTCAGGGTGTAGATACTCAGAAAAGGCTTCTGGAGTATGTATTAAATCAGTTTCATAAAAAGATGTGACGATCTCTTTAGCTGTTTTACTCATTCTTATTTAATTTTTCTATTAGTTCAGGAACTTGTCGTATTGCTGCAATCTCTTTATATTTTTTTCTAAAATTATCTGCAGGAGTTCCAAAATAACTTTTATTTCCTTCTAATGATTTACTAACTCCGGATTGTGCAGAGATAATAGCTTTGGTTCCAATAGTTATTCCACTGGTAATACCTACTTGTCCCCATATTGTTACTTCATCTTCGATAATTACACAACCTGCAATACCTACTTGTGAAGCAATTAAACATTTTTTTCCGATAATAGTATCGTGACCAATATGAACTTGATTATCAATTTTAGCTCCTTCTTTTATAGTAGTATCTCCGGTAACTCCTCTGTCTATAGTACAAAGAGCACCTAGATCTACGTGGTCTTCTATAACAACTCTTCCGCCAGAACGCAACTTATCAAATCCCTCTGGTCTTTTTTTATAATAAAAAGCATCACCTCCTAAAACCGTTCCTGAGTGGATAGTGACATGATCTCCTATAACTGTATGATCATAAATATTGACATTAGAATGTATCAAACAATCACTACCTATAACCACATGATTACCTATAAATGCTCCTGGCTGAATTATAGAATTCTTTCCAATAACAGCACTCTCAGAAATTGTAGCATCCGCTTTAGCAAAAGGCTTAAAAAAATCGGTGAGGATATTAAAGTCTCTAAAAGGGTCTTCTGAAATTAATAATGCTTTTCCCTCAGGGCAAGCTACTTTTTTATTAATTAAAACGATGGTAGCTTTACTTTCCAGCGCTTTATCATAATATTTGGGATGATCTACAAATACGATATCTCCCGGAGTAACCACATGAATTTCATTCATCCCCAACACCGGAAAATTAGCATCTCCAATAAAATCTGAAGAAATTATGGTCGCTATTTGTTGTAAGGTATACGCTTGAGGAAACTTCATTATCTAATGCTGGGTTTATTCTGATGATTTTAAGAGCGCTACTATTCTTTTATACGTTCTTTGTAGGTACCTTTCTCAGTTTCTACTTTGATCTTATCTCCTTCATTGATAAACAGTGGCACCATGACTTCTGCACCAGTTTCAACAACAGCAGGTTTTGTAGCATTTGTAGCTGTGTTCCCTTTAACCCCAGGTTCTGTAGAGGTTACTTCAAGGATAACACTAGCAGGCATATCTACAGACAAAGGCATCTGATCCTCAGAATTAATAATAATAGTCACTATCTCTCCCTCTTTAAGTAATCCCGGAGCATCTAGCGCTGATTTTTCTAATGTTATCTGATTGTAATCTTCTGTATTCATAAAATGATGAGTATCTCCTTCTGCATACAAAAATTGAAATTTATGGGTTTCAACTCTTACCTCATCGATCTTATGACCAGCAGAAAACGTATTATCAATAACTTTTCCCGATGTAACACTTTTTAACTTTGTACGCACAAAAGCTGGTCCTTTACCAGGTTTTACATGTAAAAATTCAATAATTTTATATATATCGTGGTTATATTTAATACATAATCCATTTCTGATATCACTAGTACTTGCCATTATTTTTTATTTCTTATTAGTATTTTTTATTTGTATCCTGATGGTCATTAATTGAACGAAGTAGTAAACTTTGATCCTCTTAGATATACAGAGTATAATCTGTTAAATACAATTTACGCCTATTTTCTCATCAATTATAACTGAACGAATGTACAATCAATTTGTATACTATCTATAATTAATTAGAAAAATATCCTTTCATAATTCCTCTCTGAGAATTTTTTATAAATTCTAAAACTTCGTCCCTCTCTGGAGTTGCTTCCATTTCTGCTTCAATAATTGCAACTGCCTGCGAATTATTATAGTTACTCTGATATAAAATTCTATAGATGGACTGGATCTCTCTTATTTTTTCTGTTGTAAACCCTCTTCTTCTCAATCCAATAGAATTGATACCCACATAAGATAATGGTTCCCTTGCCGCCTTAGTAAAAGGTGGTACATCTTTACGAACTAAAGATCCTCCTGTAACAAACGCATGATTGCCTATGCTACAAAATTGCTGTACAGCTGCCATACCTGCTAATACTACATGATTACCTACATTTATATGACCAGCTAATGTACTATTATTAGAAAATATACAATTATCTCCTACAATACAGTCATGAGCAATATGACAATAAGCCATGATCCAACAATTTTGGCCAATCTTAGTTTTCATACGATCTGCTGTACCTCTATTAATAGTGACACATTCTCTAATTGTTGTATTATCACCTATTTCTGTTGTAGTATCCTCGTCATTGAATTTTTTGTCTTGGGGAGTCGCTGAAATCACAGCTCCAGGAAAAATATTACAATTTTTACCTATACGAGCTCCTTCCATTATAGTGACATTAGATCCAATCCATGTTCCTTCTCCTATAACTACGTTATTATGAATGGTAGTAAACGGTTCTATAACCACGTTTTTTGCAATCTTTGCCCCAGGATGAACGTATGCTAAAGGTTGATTCATGAGTTTTAATTTATTATTTTTTCAGATGACATTCCTCACTAGAAAAGTAAAGTATGCTATCTAAATAATTATTTCGTTTTAACAATTTGCGCCATCATTTCTGCTTCTGTCACTAATTTACCATTAGCATAAGCAAATGCTTGCATATGACAAATACCTCTGCGTATAGGCGTCAATAATTCTAATTTAAATATCAACGTATCTCCCGGTAATACCGGTTGTTTAAACTTAACCTTATCTATTTTCATAAAATAGGTTAAGTAATTTTCTGGATCAGGCACTGTACTAAGTACCAGTATCCCTCCTGTTTGTGCCATTGCCTCTACTTGCATTACACCAGGCATCACAGGTGAGCCGGGGAAATGACCTACAAAAAATGGTTCATTCATGGTCACATTTTTCATACCGACCACATGAGAATCAGACATCTCCAAAATACGATCAATCAATAAAAAAGGAGGTCTATGTGGTAACATAGCCATAATCTTATTGATATCCATTAATGGAGGTTTATTTAAATCAAATTGAGGAACTTTATTTCGTTTTTCAATTTTAATAATTTTAGATAACTTCTTTGCGAATTGAGTATTTACATAATGACCTGGTTTATTAGCAATTACTTTACCTCGTATCCTGGTTCCTACCAGTGCTAAATCTCCTATAACATCAAGTAATTTATGTCTGGCGGCTTCATTAGGATAATGAAGTGTAAGATTATCTAAAATCCCGTTAGGCTTTATAGCGATTGAATCTTTGCCAAAAGCTACTTTCAATTTCTCCATTGTTTCGGTGCTGAGCTCCTTATCAACATATACAATTGCATTATTAAGATCTCCACCCTTAATTAATCCATGCTCTAATAACATTTCTAATTCATGCAAAAAACTAAAAGTTCTGGCATCAGCAATCTCTTTTTTGAATTCTGAAAGATGTTTTAAAGATGCATTTTGGGTTCCTAATACTTTAGTCCCAAAATCTACCATTGTTGTTACCTGATACTCATCTGACGGCATCACAATAATCTCACTACCAGATTCCTCATCTACATAAGAGATCACATCTTTAACTATATACTCATCTATATCCTGTTCTTGCTCAACGATACCAGCTTCTTCTAATGCTTCGATAAAAAACTTACTGGATCCGTCCATAATTGGCGGTTCTGATGCATCTAATTCGATTAACAAGTTATCAATTTCTAAACCCACGCAAGCGGCAAGTACGTGTTCTGAAGTCTGAATACTTACTCCATTCTTTTCCAGATTAGTACCTCGTTGTGTATTGACTACATAGTTAGCATCTGCCTCTATAATTGGATGCCCTTCCAGATCAACTCTGCAAAAAGCATATCCATGATTCTCCGGTGCTGGTTTAAAAGTTAAAGTAACCTCTTTACCCGTATGAAGTCCCACTCCTTTAAGAACCACATCCTTCTGGATGGTTCTTTGCTTATTTACAACGACATTACTCATTACTATTTATCTTTTTCTCTAGTTTATGTATTCGATCTATGATTTTAGGCAAATTCTTAAAATGAACATACGATTTATTATAATCTGAGTACCCAAGTGCAGGTGATCCTTGTATAATCTCACCATCTTTTATATTTCCTCCTATTCCTGATTGAGCCTGTATTCTTACACCATCACCAATAGTGAGATGTCCTGCAATACCAACTTGTCCTCCAATCAGACATTTCTTCCCAATTTTGGTAGAGCCAGCTATACCCGTCTGAGCTGCAATTACGGTATGTTCTCCAATCTCTACATTATGTGCAATCTGTATTTGATTATCTAGTTTTACCCCGTTACAAATTATCGTTGAGCCTAATGTTGCTCGATCAATTGTAGTTCCTGCTCCAACATCTACATTGGATTCTATAATTACATTCCCTGTTTGAGGCACCTTGCTGTATTTTCCTTTCTCATCTGGCACAAAGCCAAATCCGTCTGCTCCTACAATAGCTCCACTTTGTATCACACAGTTATCACCTATAATAGTCTCTGAGTATATTTTGGCTCCGGCAAAAACAACAATATTATCTCCAATCGTAACATTATCTCCTATGTATACATTAGGATAAATTTTTGCATTTTTTCCGATCATAACATTTTCTCCTAAGTAAGAAAAAGCTCCTATATATATATTATCGCCATAGCTGGCACTTCCTGAGATATAACAAGGCTTTTCAATCCCTGTTTTATTCATCTTTACCATATTATAGTATTCCAGCAATTTCGAAAATGCCTTATATGCATCATCAACACGTATTAAAGTGGTTCTAATATCTGATTCTGCTTCAAACGTCCTATTAACAATAGTAATGGAAGCATTCGTAGAATAAATGTATGGAGTATATTTTGGATTGGATAAGAATGTTAAAGAACCAACTGTTCCTTCTTCTATCTTAGCCAACTTAGAAACCTCGACGGAATCATCCCCGTCAACTTCACCGTCTAAAATACCTGCAATTTGTGTGGCCGTAAAAATCATTAGCTGCAAAAATATAAAAAATGCGTTAATCTTTGTACTTTGGATAACATATAAAATATTTAGTTACAGGTTTTGACAATGCCTTTAGATTGAACTGATCCGTAGCACGCACAATATCAACAATTTTATTTGATTTATACAAAATATTTATATTCTGTTTATTTTCATGATACGCCTGATTAGAAATAGCTCCTGTAAATATAAAGTAACGAGCTTCTTCTTCAGAAATTTTATAACGTTGTTTAAAATCGTTAACATGCTTCTTAACTTTATTAGTCTGAAAAGGTTTCTTTTTCACCTTTATTTTTAAAAGATCCCTATCAATAATCATTTTACAGAGATGACTTAACACAAAATCATCAGAAGCAACCCATTCCTTCATTGCTGAAACAATATCATAATCATCCAGCTGGTTAAAAGTCTCTAAAACTTCTGTTGTAAAATTAGTTGCAGTAATTTTATTCTCTAAAAAGAATGCTAACGCTTTACTTGATTTTAATTTTGTTCCTTTTTCAACCAATTCTTTAGCTCTCTTAAGAACACGTATTAATAAATTTTCTGCTACCAGGCTTGTTTTATGAAGATATACCTGCCAATACATCAATCGTCTTGACAATAAAAATTTTTCTACAGAGTAAATCCCTTTTTCTTCAACTACTAATTCATCTTGTATCACATTAAGCATAGTGATAAGACGTTCACTATTTATATTCCCTTCTGCAACACCTGTATAAAAACTATCTCGTTTTAGATAATCTAAACGATCCATATCTAATTGTCCCGAAATTAACTGATATAAAAAATTACGATGATATTCACCTTTAAAAATCTGTATTGCCAGCGTTAAACTACCGTTAAATTCGTCATTAATTCTCTCCATAAACATAAGAGAAATGGACTCATGACTTACACCATTAACTATACTATGCTCCATAGCATGAGAGAAAGGTCCGTGCCCAATGTCGTGTAATAAAATTGCAGCATACAGTGCATCTTCTTCTTCTAAAGATATACTAACACCCTTAAAACGAAGAACTCTCACCGCATTTTGCATTAAATACATACACCCCAAGGCATGATGAAAACGAGTATGATGTGCTCCCGGATATACTAAATACGAAAGTCCCATTTGCGATATTCTTCTTAATCGCTGAAAGTATTTATGCTCTAAAAGATCAAAAATTTGTTCATTGGGTATGGTAATAAAACCGTAAATTGGATCGTTTAATATTTTAAGCTTATTTCTTTTTTTCAAGGTCACATTACTTTTACAAAACAAATATATACCTATGAACTTAGAATTACGAATTCCTAATTATTAATTATTAGAAAAATAGTATAATTTTTCCTTACTAATATAAGTTCTTGTATATACTAGTCATGCAGTAATTAAGAAAATTTTAATTAAACTTACTAATAAAAAAAAGAATATTTGATAGTTAATAAGCCTATATTAACACCGCAATAATCCATATAAAAAAACAACATTGATGAGTACTATAAAAATCCTTTGGGTAGATGATGAAATTGATTTATTGAAACCGCACATATTATTTCTGGAAAAGAAAAATTACCAAGTTACCAAATGTCAAAGTGGAACAGAAGCTTTAGAAACCTTAGAAGATGACAATTTTGACATTGTGTTTTTAGATGAAAATATGCCGGGGCTTTCAGGAATTGAAACATTATCTGAAATAAAAGAAAAAAATGACAGTCTGCCTGTAGTGATGATTACTAAAAGTGAGGAAGAGTACATTATGGAAGAAGCTATCGGTAGTAAAATTGCTGATTATCTAATTAAACCAGTAAATCCGAACCAGATTCTACTAAGTCTAAAAAAAACACTGGATAATTCTAGATTAGTTTCTGAAAAAACTACCTCTAATTATCAACAGGAATTTAGAAAAATTGCTATGGATATGGCCATGGTTAATTCTTGGGAAGAATGGGCTGATCTCTATCAAAAACTTGTATACTGGGAGTTACAATTAGAAGACATAGAGGATACAGGAATGTTTGAGATCCTGGAATCCCAAAAAGTGGAAGCGAATTCTCAATTCTGCAAGTTTATTGATAAAAACTATCCGGACTGGTTTAATGGAAATAATAAGGCTCCTGTTTTGTCTCATACCTTATTTAAAGAAAGAGTAGTTCCACAACTTAGTAAAGAGCAACCTACACTACTTATAGTAATCGATAATCTTAGACAAGATCAATGGAAAGCTTTTGAACCTATTATTAATAACTATTACAAAAAGGAAGAAGAATCTGCTTATTTTAGTATTTTACCGACAGCGACACAATATGCCCGTAATGCCATTTTTTCTGGCTTAATGCCTTCAGAGATGAAAAAAAGACATCCAGATCTTTGGCTTGATGATACGGATGAAGGTGGTAAAAACATGAATGAAAATGAGTTCCTTACTGCGCAATTAAAACGCTTAGGATTAGATATAAAACACGAATATTATAAAATCACTAATGAAAAAACAGGAAAAACATTAGCAGCTAATTTTAAAGGGTTAAAAGATAATGATCTTACTGTAGTAGTTTATAACTTTGTGGATATGCTATCCCATAGTAAAACTGAGATGGAAGTTATTAAAGAATTAGCCTCTAATGATAAATCATATAGATCATTAACCTTAAGCTGGTTTAAGAACTCTCCTCTTCTGGATATGATTCAACAAGCACAACAAATGGGTTTTAAACTATTAATTACTACAGATCATGGGACTATAAACGTTAAGAATCCATCTAAAGTAATTGGTGATAAAAACACAAGTCTTAATCTAAGATATAAAACCGGTAAAAGTCTTACTTATGAGAAAAAAGAAGTATTAGCCGCTACAGATCCTCACGCGATAAAACTCCCTAGTATTAATATGAGTAGCTCATTTATATTTGCAAAAGGAGATTATTTCTTTGCATATCCTAATAATTACAATCATTATGTAGGCTATTACAGAAATACATATCAACATGGTGGTGTTTCTCTGGAAGAAATGATTATACCTTTTATAATATTAAATCCTAGATAAATCACTTTTTTAAAAACAAAAAGTTTACAAACATCATCAAGTATAATTATGCCTGCTTGTAATGAGCAGGCAATTTATCAACAAACCTAACATAATACTTTACTATATTGAGTAATGTTTTAGATTAGTATAGCCTTATTTTTACTTTCTATAATGAGTTTATAATTGATGAAAACAGTAAAACTATTCGGTTTTAATTATTTTTGCGACGTATCGTTAAACAAAAAATACCATTAGAACTAACATGAATATTACATATACTTTGAATGATCTTGCGAAGACAGCGAAACAGGTGATCGGATCATTATCACACAATATACTTTTATTTGATGGTGATATGGGAGTAGGAAAGACGACGCTGATAAAGGAAATTTGTTTACAATTAGGTGTACAGGATGTGATCACAAGCCCCACATATTCACTAGTTAATGAATATAAAGGAACCTCTAAAAAGATCTATCATTTTGATTTTTATAGAATTCAGGAAGAAGAAGAAGCATTCGATATAGGATTCGAAGAGTATCTGGATAGTGATGCCTGGATTTTTATAGAGTGGCCAGAAAAAATAATTAATTTACTACCAGAAAAAACAATTAAAATTGAAATTAAATTATTAGACAATGGAAAAAGAGCACTTTCTATGCACTAAACTATCATTACTCTAATGATATGAAGTATTAAAAACGAAATCGCTGCGCTAAAAGAATAAAGAAACAAAACTCCTTTATCCTGATTCTATACGCTAAAGTTTAAGCAGCGTCTTGAGTAATGTTATTGATTAAAACAGGTAAAGTATTCTTTTATTTTTGATTCATATTAACTTTGATTATATGAATGAAGTGCACACCAAATTATTATTTAACCTACTTAGTACACCCTCTATAAAAGTTTATTCTTACCTTTTGTGAACTCAAATAAAAATTGCAATTAAAACTTTTTTTATAAAACTTTAACATCCATCTTTTTTCCTACAAAAAAAAATACTATTTTTAGAATTGTTTTTTACTAGTATTTAATCCAACTAGCTATGTTATTTAATAATAACCATTTCATCTTTCAACATTGTTACTATGGAAAAAATGCTTTCTTATATATAATTACCCCAATTTCTTTTAAACGAACAATATATTTCACTTTTTCATTTATTTTTAATACGATTCATAAATTAAAAACAACTCAATTTATATCCGTTTTTTTTAAAACTCACTATCCATCTTCCAGATACCTACTCAAACAACCACCTTTGTACAATCACCAATCACTCAACCGCAACAGACCATGGCATCTACAAAACTAAACCCCGAAAAATGGCAATCACAAAAAAAGAAATCAAAATATTTAAAAATCAGCAGCTTATTTGCCTGTTTTATAGCCGTGATTCCTTTTCTATTTTATGTAAATGACATTTTTCCAAACGGCTCTATTTGGGAAAACACTTTTTTTACTTATCATAGCCAATATTATAAAAGTATTGATGTTTTTATCTGGATTCTTTTAGGTAAATTCATTCCATTATCATTATTTTTTGTTTGGTTTCTTACCTGTAAACATTGGTGGTATCCCGTTATTCTAATACCTATTACTCTTTATATTTTTCAGCTGACTTCTATCATAATAGAAGACTCCGCTTCCCTGGTGGAGAGTCAAAAAATTTATTTCCTCATACCTATCGTTATTATAATTCTTTCTGTATTGTATACTATTAGAGTTAAAGTTTTTGATAAAATTCATGATATTGATTTATCTGAATTAATGATTTCAAACAAAAAATCATGGTGGAATCGATTCAGATAATTTTATTTTTTGAACCTATTACATAATATACATATTCACTTAATTTGCATACTATTCTTTTTTATTCGTACTTTGAGTTAACGAATTTCTCACAATGAACAAACCATCTTCTCCTTTTACTAAAGAACAACTCTTACCACAAGAGGAAATGATTGAAGTAGAACGTAAAAAGGGTAAACTTTTTATCGGTATCCCTAAAGAAACCAGCTATCAGGAAAAACGTGTCTGTCTTACTCCGGATGCGGTTGCAGCACTAACGGCTCATGGACACCGCGTATTGTTAGAGGCTGGAGCTGGATTAGGGGCGAGTTTTAGTGATCGTGAATATAGTAAAGCGGGTGCAGAAATAACACAGGATACCAAAAAAGTTTTTGGCTGCCCAATTATCCTCAAAGTAGAACCGCCATCTATAGAGGAATTAGAACATGTAAATCCACAAACCGTATTAATCTCAGCGTTACAACTAAAAACACAATCTAAAGATTATTTTCAAGGGTTGGCAAAAAAAAGAATCACCGCATTAGGTTTCGAATTTATTCGTGATGCAGATGGTGCTTATCCCGCTGTTCGTGCATTAAGCGAAATAGCAGGAACCGCAGCAGTTTTAATAGCATCAGAACTAATGAGTAATTCTAAAATTGGATCGGGACTAATGATGGGTAACATCAGTGGGGTTCCTCCTGCCGAAGTAGTTATTATTGGAGCTGGTACGGTAGGAGAATTTGCTGCACGTTCTGCTATCGGATTGGGCGCAAATGTAAAAGTTTTTGATAATTCAATTACTAAATTACGTTGTTTACAAACTAATATAGGTCGTCCTATTTATACTTCTACCATACAACCAAAAAATTTAACCAAAGCATTAAAACGATGTGATGCTGTAATTGGTGCGGTAAGAGGAAAAAACAGATCTCCCATTATTGTTTCTGAAACGATGGTAGAAGGAATGAAAAAAGGAGCAATTGTAATTGACGTAAGTATTGATATGGGTGGTTGTTTTGAAACTAGCGAAGTCACCTCGCATGATCATCCAACTTTTGACAAACATGGAGTTGTACATTATTGTGTACCTAATATCCCTTCTCGATATGCAAAAACCTCTTCCCTGTCCATCAGTAATATTTTCACCCCTTATATTCTTCAAATTGGAGAAGAAGGAGGCATTGAAAGTGCTGTACGTTTTGACAAAGGGTTAAAAAGCGGTTTATACTTTTATCATGGAATCCTAACTAGTAAATCTATTGCTGATTGGTTTGACTTATCTTATAGAGATATTAATTTATTGATTTTTTAAATTTTATTATTTTATTAATAACGAATATTAAAATAATAACAAAAATTAAGCTAAACCATGAATCATAAATTACTCATTCTCCTCTCTTTATTATTTTCTTTACCTATATTTTCGCAAACAGAAGAAGACACGGATGTAGAATCTGTGCCTACCATTACTATTGGTGAAAATTTTATGAGTAGGAAACCTGTAATTGACACTTTATATATTAAAAGTGGGCAACCCATTGTTTTTTTAATCGATATTATCGAGTATCCCGCACAAAGTTCTCACGAAGCATCTATAAAAGAAGAAAAGGAATTAATTTCAAATTTTGAAAAAAAGTCTTTTCAAATTAAAAAAATTGAAACACATACCTATATTATTTTTGAGAACAAACAAACTTTAGATCTAAGTGTGGGTAGTGATTCTTACAATGCACTTGCTTATTGGGGCGGAAATATGAATGATACCGTTAAAACTAAAGAAGGAGTTAGCTTCGCTACAGAATTTGTAGCTAAAGAATTAGACACTCAAAAGGAATCCTCATATATTGTAAACGCTAGAAAACGTAAAAAATACATCACAACTTTAAAGAAAAATAAGGCCAATCCTTTTACCTCTAAAAAAGTAATGAATGCATTTTTAGATAAGATGATAAATCCATTATTAGAAATAGACGAGGTTCATGCAGTATTATTTACTCCTCATAGTTCTAATCTAAAAAAAATTGAAACTTTCATTTCTCAAGATGGTATTGATAAAAGAATAATAGAGAGTATTGAAATACATAAAAACGGAACACCTGATTCACGAAAAAGATATGATCGCCAAGGTAATGAAAAAGGAAAATCAGATTTTATATATCAAGATGGGATACTTACAGAAATTATTCAGAATAGTAGAACAGCTCAAGTATATTATGATGGTAACAATATCGCAATTTTTGAAAATTTAGGGGGTGGAGATGAAATAAAAATATGTACTTTAGAAAATGACCTATTATTACTAAACAGATATCTCTTAATGGTTGATCATGCTTTTATTCACAGAAACTATTCTTCAGAAGATAAAATTGAGAATTCTTGTATTGTGAATTATTTCAATAATGAAATTTCATCTAAGCGCTGTAGAAGTCCTAAAAACACACTTCCTTTTCTTACCACAGAAATAAGCTATGAAGCGAAACAAATACAACGTATTAAAAAATCTAAGTTGATAAAAAAAGATAAAACAACTTTTGAAATCTATCACTCAACCAGTCAAGAAGAAGGACTTAAGGACGACTTTCAATTATGGTGTACTATTAAATTAAATGAGCAAAAATTAATAAGTAGCTATAGTTTTATAAAGCGTAATGTTAAAACAGTAATTTCATTTGATTATACGTATTATTAAGTAATTTTTCTTTATTGCTGGATAACGATTGGTTACTTATATGTACTCACAATTCTGATTGAAAATAATTTCTTGGTCGGATGTATTACCAACCAGGAAAACTTTACTTACTTTTGCCCCCTTAATTTCATAGTACTATACGCATGAGTTTATTAAAACGTATCGCATATTATTTAGGAGGATTTGCAATCGGTTTGATTATTTTATTTTTCTTTCTGGATAAAAAAGAGACTACTTTTGACTACGGTTTTGATGCCAGAGTTCTAAAAAATATACGTATTAAAAAACGACAATTTTCTGAAAAAGTAATTGGAGCTATGAAAGCTAATAATATCGATACCGCTGATATTTCAGATATACTGGTAAAAGGAGATGTTGATTTTTCAAAAAGTAATACAACATTAGATTCTTGTAAAACTTATTTTATTGAAGGAGTTGTCACAGAGAAAAAGATAGGAATGGTAATTGAAAATTGTGATTCTATAGCTAAGATAAATACATTAGTGATTTTAAAATAATTATATCGCTTAGTGAGCATTAATGTTGAGAGCATTGAGTATATTAAACATCCTTCGTTTAACTATTACTTAAAAAGGGAACTTACTGTATACTAATGCTTTTGAATCGAACTATTTGTGGTAATAAGCTAACTCACCCCAAAACACTGATTATCAGAAACAATATCTCTTTAGCTACCTGAACTAAGAAGTAATCAAATTTTATCCTGATTTTTGATTATACACGTTTTGGTGCTGTTCTATGGTATAGACCAATGGATTAGCCTGCTTATAACGATCTACTCATCAACGAAAACTCAAAGTTCTCTTTACCTATAGTAAAAGGATGCTCTCCAACTACCTTATACCTATTATTTTTATAGAATCTAATTGCTTTTTCATTTGACTTCAAAACAGATAGCCATATAATTTCGCAACCATTTGTAATAGCTGTATCAAAAATTAATTCCTGTAATTGCACACCTATCCCCTTAGATGCATATTCTTTCAAGATATAAATTTTTTGAAGTTTACATGTATTAGGTAACTGGATAAATGGTGAAGGAGCATTTAATTGAATTTTTGCATATCCTACTGCTATATCATCGGAAAAAACAATCCAGTATATATTGTTGGATTTCACGATACTCTTTTTTAATTTTTTTATTGAAAATGTTTGCTCCAGATAACGTATCAGATCATTACGATCCGTAAATAAATGACCAAAAGACTGATCAAATGTTTTTCTTCCTATATATGAAATATCAATAACATCCTCTATGTTTGCTATTCTCATCGTTATTTTCATCCACTATTCGTTTATGATTATACGTACAACTACCTTTCTACATCTCGTCAGAAAATTTTGTTCTCCATAAAGGGCCTAGTTTAACAAGTTACTATTTGATACTACTCACTATTAGTTTTTACATATTCCAGAACTGCATCCGGAATCTCTATATCTTTGGATAGATCCGTTTCTGAGATTGGATGATAGGCTACTTGCTTAATTGGAACCACACCTGCCCATATAGGTAAGTTAAGATCTTCTTTTTCATCTAGAACACCCTCTGCCCTTACCTTTGCTGTTGCTGTATTAATTTTTATAGCTATTGTCAATGTAGCATTAAATTCTTTTTGATTAGGCTGTCTTACATTATCCCAATGATCTGGTACCATATGATCTAATATGCATTTTAAGGCTTTCATCTTTTCATCAGGATTTTCTACCTTACGTACATTACCAAAAAGAGTGACTGACCTATAATTGGCAGAATGATGAAAAGCAGATCTAGCTAAAACTAACCCATCCAGATGTGTTATTGAAACACTAGCTTCACCAGCATCCAGTAAATTGGTCATCATTCTATTTTTTAGAGACCCGTGGATATAAATGATATCATTCATCCTCCCATATGCAGTAGGTATTACAATAGATTTATTCTGCCATACATAACCAATATGACATAAAAAAGTATCATCAATTATAGCATTAATCTCTTCTATATTATAAGTGGCTCTTTTAGAACCTCTAATCGCTTTATTTAATTCTGAAACCGAATATTCTGACATTTTATTTAATTTATTATAAATTACAATGAATTTACTATTAAGCTATGTGATAGCTGTATCCATAAAACTCTTCATCTTTGATAAAGCCTATTTTTTTGTATAATCGCTGAGCAGCATAATTATCTTTTGCTGTCCCTAAATCAACTCTTACAGCTCCCTCTTCTTTTGCTAACTCAAAAGTTTTATTAATTAACTTTTCTGCAATACCATTTTTCCGGTATTCTAATTGTACAAAAAGATCATTTAATACAATTATTTTACCCAAAGAAACAGAACTAAATGAATAGTAATTTAAAACAAAACCTAGTGGAATCTTTTTATCATCGTATGCTATAAAAATAGTGGCTTCTTTATTTTTCAGTCTTTCCTCTAAATATGCTTTATACCTACTTTTATCAGATGGTTTTTTATAAAAAATCATATATAAATCAAATAATTTTGTGATTGTATCTACATCTTTCAATGTACCTCGAGCTATTGTAACATTCATTTGTTATTAATTAAGTTGTTATACATTCATGTCTTCTTCAAATACTTTATTGATCCTATCATTAACTTAGTATCATCATTCTACGAAAAGAATTTTTAGTACGAATCAAAATTACTAGTTTTATGGATTGTTACAATAATCCAGTTTTAAGAATATGAGTAGTCCGGTTTTATTTCCTTTCAAAAGTAATATTGTTTTAGATCGTACATCCCAGCGTCATCTTTACCTACAACTGTGTGATCAAATTATTGGCTTTATAAAATCCGGAAAATTAGCTCCTTCTATTAAACTTCCAGGCTCTCGTAAATTGTCTGAAGACCTTAATATACACCGCAAAACCGTCGTTGCTGCTTACGAAGAACTAATAGCTCAGGGTTGGATTGAAAGTTTACCTGCAAAAGGAACTTTCATAAGTAATGATCTTCCCATAATAGATCCAAAAAAAATTACACATAATAGTAGTAGCAAATTCACAAATGATCGAGCCGCATTTTCTTTTGATAAGAGACCACATCTGGTAAGAGAAGCAGTTGAAAAAGATGGGTGTACTTTAAAAATAGATGATGGAGTACCAGATCATAGATTGGCCCCTATTGATGATATTGCACGAATTTATAGAGCTATTACAAAGAAAAATCATTATCAACAGCTTTTTGCCTACGGCGATGTTCAAGGGAATACACAATTAAGACAAGCACTTGTTTTGTATTTAAATGAAACCAGAGGATTAAAAATATCAGAAGATCGTATTCTAATTACCAGAGGCAGTCAAATGGGAATTTACCTCACTAGTCAATTATTACTTTCTGATAAAAAGATCATTATTACTGGAAATACAAATTATATGACAGCGGATAATACATTTACTGATGCAGGAGGTATAATAAAACGTGTAGCCGTTGATTCTATGGGAATTAACACCAATGAGGTCGAAACCTTATGTAAACAAACAAAAATAAGTGCCGTATATGTAACTTCACATCACCACCACCCTACTACTGTAACACTTTCTGCAGAACGAAGAATGCATTTATTAGCATTAGCCAGAACCTATTCCTTTGCTATTATTGAAGATGATTATGATTATGATTTTCACTACAATAATGCACCCATTTTACCACTTGCCAGTAATGATTATGATGGTAATGTTATTTATATTGGAGGGTTTACAAAAATCATTGCCCCAGCACTCAGAATAGGATATATGATTGCACCGAAAGATGTGATTGACGAAGCAGCAAGATTACGCCGTATTATTGACAGGCAAGGTGATACTATTCTGGAACAAACAATAACAAGAATGCTTACCAATGGTGATGTGCAAAGACATAGTACTAAAGTATTAAAAATCTACAGACAAAGAAGAGATTTATTTTGTACTCTGCTACGCGAAAAATTAAGCAATTACCTTGATTTTGAAATACCTAAAGGCGGTATGGCAGTCTGGGTAAGACTTAGAAAAGAATATAGCTGGGATCTTGTAATTACTAAAGCAGCCACATTAAAACTACATATTAATCCGGAATGGAAACGTTATGACAATGATACATCAGGTCATAATGGAATTAGAATGGGATTTGCGTCTCTAAATCAAGAAGAGATTGTAGATGCAATAGATCGATTGTTACTTGTTATGAAATCATTAAAATAAGTTTTTTTGTTATGAAACTATTATATCAAATGCATCTACAAGTCCTATTAATCCATCATGGGAAAATTTTGCTTTTTTAAGAATATTCTTGGTTGGATCTATTTTATAGTTTTTTGCACTTCTAAAATCTGTTTTTGAAGCGATCGTATTTTGAAAAACAGCATTATTTAGGTCACATTGATCAAAGGTAACTCCGCTAATATCAGCATTAGTAAAATCTGCATCCTGAAGTTTACACTCCATAAATTGTGTGTTCTTTATCTTAAATCCATGGAATGAAGCATAATTCAATATACAATTCCTAAATGTTATAGATAATAGAAAGGTATCGCATTGATCAAAATACACTCCTATCATTTTACATCCTTCAAAAACAGAATCATCTCTGAAACAAGTTTCTTTCAAGATCACTTTGGTAAAATTACAATCAATGAATGTACATTCTAAAAAAATAACTAAAGACATATCTGTTTCTGTAAAATCACAGTTAACAAACACACAAGTATCGTACTCTTTTACAGATAATTTTGTAATTGAAAAGTCTTGCTGTGTATAGGTTTCATTAAAAATAAAATTTGGATAATTATTTTTCATTTTTCTTAACTATTTCTCTATTTAATATTGCAGGACTATTTTTGTCTAAGCAACCATCTATTTTAAACTGAAAAGGGAGAAATTTAAATTCGATTATTTAATCCTGAAGCCTCCAAGGTGGGTTTTTGCGATGATCACCTGCAAAATATAAAACAATGAGATTTCCATCAGGATCTTTGAGTCTTGCTTCTCTCCATAACCAACTCTGATCTGTGGGTAGTAGATCAAATTCGATTCCTTTATTTATAAGACGCGCTACTTCAATATCTAATTTTTCTGTCTCAAAATACACATAAACACCCTCACCATTAGGCAACTTTTCTACTTTATGAATAGAGAAAGTTGTATCTCCTTCTATACATTCAAAACGCGCATAATGAGGTAATGCTTCTACAATCAATCGTAAACCTAAGGTTTTATAGAAAAAAATTGAATTTTTAAGATCTAAAGATGGTATTGTTATCTGATTAAGGTTCATTTTAATAATTTTTGATGAATAAAAATGGTACCGATGAATCTCTTTATTTTCAAAAACAATCTAAAACTAAAATGTCGCATTCTTATTCTAATTTTCTTCTTTTACGTTCTTTAGAAATTAAATCTAATTCTCTCGTAGTTTGTCCGGCAACAGATGTATTCTCTTCTGCTCTACGAATCAAATAAGGCATTACATCCCGTACGGGACCAAACGGTAAATATTTTGCTACATTATATTCTTCTGAAGCTAAATTAAAACTAATGTGATCACTCATACCATATAATTGCCCTAACCAGACTCTGGGATCTTTTTTATGGATTGAATTCTTATTCATTAGTTTCATTGCCTGATAACAACTTTGCTCATTATGTGTACCTATAAAAACAGAAATAGTATCAATATTTTCTAAAATGTATGCTAAGGTTTTGTCAAAATTCTTGTCGGTTTCTTCTTTACTTATACAGATAGGACTTAGATAACCTTTTTCTTTTGCTCGATCATTTTCTTTTTCCATATAAGCACCTCGTACGATTTTCATACCAATTTTGAATCCAGATGATTGGGCTTCATCGTGAAGCTTTATTAAATAATTCATGCGATCATGCCGATATAACTGCAATGTATTATAAACTATTGCTTTCTCTTTATTATACTTTCGCATCATTTTTGCGACCAGATCGTCAGCTGCATCCTGCATCCAGCTTTCTTCTCCGTCAATGAGTAGTGGCACATCGCATTCATAAGCTTTTTTGCATACCTTATCAAAACGCTCCTCAATACGATTCCATTCTTCCTGTTCTGCAACCGTCAACTCAACACCTTCAGTTACTTTTTGCCAAAGTAAAAATCTTCCAAAACCTGTTGGTTTAAAAACTCCAAAGGGAATTGCTTCTTTTTTATCTACAAAATCCAGAATTTTTAGAATTTTATCTGCTGCCTGATCAAATTGATCTTCACTTTCTTTTCCTTCTACAGAATAATCTAATACAGAAGATACATTTCCTTTAGTAAACATTTTATCGATAACAGGCATGCAATCTTCTTCATCTACACCTGCACAAAAATGATCAAAAACAGTTGCTCTGATCAAACCTTGTACGGGTAAATGTGCTTTTAATGCAAAATTCGTTACTGCAGTACCAATACGAACCAGTGGTTCATTAGCAATCATTTTAAATAAAAAATAAGCTCTTTCAAGCTCAGAATCACTTTTTAAGATAAAAGCTGTCTTAGTATTATCAAACAAGGTATCTTCTTTCATTCCTCCAAAATTTAAAAATCCATAATTAAACTGGCGTATCAACTACAATTACAATAATATTATCAGTTACTATAGCCTTGTTATGAGATATCTACAAATATAGAACTTAAGAGTGTATTTTATTACAAATTCTACTTAATTTCGTAACCTACTAAACTACCTTTTATGAAGCCTATAGTTTCTAAAGATTCTATTGTATATTTTAATGATGACTGTTATACGGCATTGAATGCTTATCTGGAAAAATCCAATCATTCTAAGCTTTTTATTCTGGTTGACAGTAATACCTATGAGCATTGTTATGCGAGATTCATGAGTCAAATACTAGGAACGTATGATATTGAAGTAATCGAAATCGAGCCAGGTGAGATTAACAAAAATATTGAAACCTGTACCAGTATATGGACAGTGCTTTCTGAGTATGGAGCAGACAGAAAAAGTCTGATGATCAATCTTGGTGGTGGCGTTATTACAGATCTTGGTGGTTTTATAGCTTGTACTTATAAAAGAGGGATTAACTATATCAATATTCCAACATCTCTGTTAGCAATGGTTGATGCATCTGTAGGTGGTAAAACAGGTGTAGATTTGGGCAATCTAAAAAATATGGTAGGTGTTATTAGTGAATCCGAAATGGTATTGGTAGACACAGAATATCTGGGAACACTACCCGTGAACCAAATGTGTAGTGGTTTTGCAGAAATGCTAAAGCATGGATTGATACAGGATAGAAACTATTGGGAAAAAATGAGTGATCTCTCTAAATTAACAGTAGATGATCTGGATCAGTTAATTTATGATTCTGTAGTTATAAAAAACAAAATTGTTACTGAAGATCCAACAGAACAAAATATAAGAAAGTTTCTTAATTTTGGACATACCCTGGGGCATGCTATAGAATCCTTCTACCTTACCCACCCTGAAAAACCAACACTTTTACATGGAGAAGCCATTGCCATTGGTATGATTATGGAAGGATTTTTATCTAAAGAATTATTATCTGTTACAGAAACAGAACTTACACAGATGAGTACCATAATTTTAGCCACATTTCCTAAACTAAATATTGATCCTAAGGATCATCAGGAAATTATTAAACTATTAATCCACGATAAAAAAAATGAAAAAGGAAATATCTATTTTGTGTTACTCAATACTATTGGTGATGCCAAATATAATTGTAAGGTTTCTGATAAAATGATTTTAGAATCCTTTGCTTATTATGCTTCATTATAAATAAAAGTTCATACTAACTCATTTCATAAGTAGAAGAATATACCCCTAGTTTTCTATTCTTTTCCAGACATTATTCTCTGTTTTTTGATAATAATATAATTCATATTGTTCGCCCACTATACAACCCGGTAATGTGGGCTTGTAAGGAAAGTCTTTTATAACTACTTTTTTATTGGCTGGATTATAGATTGGCTTTGATACATTATGAATATAATGTGAATCATAGATACTATCCCATTTTTTAGTAGAATCATGTCTGTTATCATCTTCAAAATAAGTCATATATTCATCTGGATATATCGCTCTTACGCCATGTAATTTTGACATATCCCAATTATTTTTAGTGTACACAGGAAAATATGCATAGGTGTTTTGCCTTGTTAAAGGTATTTCAAGATCATTATGTATAGCAATCAAATTTTCATCCGGACTTATCAACTGTCGATTACTGAATAATAAAAGAGAATCTTTTCTTTTTAATTCTTTAATAAAATAATGATTCATTAAAGAATATATTTCGGTTTCCGTCATTTGAAATTCAGACTTTTTAATTTCTTTTTTGCATCCTAAAAACAGAAAACACAAAAAACAAGTTACTATAAACTTCATATAGATTTTGATTATTTTTAGTATCTATTTAATGATAGTTTTTATATTACATTACTTCATCAAGGTACGCGCATTCTTTAAATTAGCAAAAACTCTAATTATACCTGACTGGCATATAATATAGAAAAAATAATACTAAAATTTAGTACTTATATCGTTACTAAGTAATAGAAAAGCCTGTAAACGGTAATTTACAGGCTTTACATTATATTTAATTCAATATAAACAATTAAAGAACTAATCTATGACTATGATACTAGCAATTAATCATCAAAATAAAAGTATCTAAACGTAATTTTTGGTTGTTTATCATCTCCTTCTGTATAAACTCCAGCTTTAAAATAGTACGTATTTGAGTAATTATTCCATGAACTAGTTGGTGTAATTGTTTCTTCTATTAATACTGTACCATTTGTCTTTTTTACTTTTACCGTTGCTTTGTTTCCTAAATACGTAATTGACAGAATATAGTTACTACCTTGAGAATATGTTCCACCGGTAAATGTTTTGTAGGTTCCTGAACTATTAGATGGATTATTTGTAGTTACTTTTATTTTTATTTTACGATCATCATCAATGTACACCCTTAACCAAGGTCTGTTAACACCATTTCCTCTATTATGGACTTGTGCTATTGTGACTCCGTTTTCTGGTATGGATTCTACTTTTGCCAGATAAGTCATTTTTTTTCCACTATATAGACTTGACTGATTCTTTTCTTTCCATTCGCTTCGGTTACCATCAGTTTTTAAACTCTTCATTGTATAATATCCATTAGAATCTTTATCATACCAACTTTCATTATCTATACTAGTAGAACTAAAAGAACTTGTAGACCTACTATTTTCTCCGGATAACCAACTTGTTTCAATATAGAAATCAGAAATTTCAAATACTTTCCAAGCTGCCTTTAATTCTGGGTCATCGTCTAATTCTAAGTCATCTTTAGAATCTACCAATGATTCATCAGAAATAATTTCGTCAACTTCTTCATTTGAGCAACTAGTAATTAGAATAAATAGCGAGAGTATCGCTGTGCATAACATTGAGTAATTTTTGAGCTTTTTCATGAGAATGTGTTTTTAATAAATTAAATTGGTCAACCAATTAACATTATCAAATATACATAATTTTTTGAATAATATTTACATATACATAATTTTAACGTTTTAAAAATAAACATATGGTAATTAACATATTAAAACATTAAATTATAGTTATCTAAAGTCATTCCTTAAACACTTGTATGATCCCAGATCACTTGTTATTATAAGTGTTCCTCTGGTTACTAATTCCCTATTTTAAATAAAGGTATATCAGTCAACTTTTATATCTTTGGTCATAAATCAAAATAAACTTTATCTTGAAAAAGCGACTTTTTAAATTCCTCAAAATATTCTTTGGCAGTCTATTTGCATTTTTATGTATCGGAGTTGCAATACTCTATTTTACATTAAATGAAAAACTACCGGAAGGTCTTGCTGGAATAGAGGCGGATAATTTAGCACTCAACATTCAAAAAGCTCTTAAACATGATAAATATGTGAACACCAATTATATTCAATGGACGTTTAGAAATAAGAATCACTATCTATGGGAGAAAAAGTCAGGCAAAGTTACAGTAAAATGGGAAGATTATAAAGTAACTTTGGATCTACAGTCGCCTGATAATAGTATTGCTTACAAAAATGACATATTGCTTACAGCTCAGGAAAAGGAAGATATTATAGCCAAAGCATTCGCTAATTTTAATAATGATTCATTTTGGGTCGTGGCTCCTCATAAATTATTTGATCAGGGTGTTAAACGTAAAATTGTAAATCTGGAAGATGGCTCTAAAGGATTATTAATCTCTTATGCCTCAGGCGGTACCACTCCAGGAGATTCTTATTTATGGAAAGTAGATGAAAACTATATTCCTACGAGTTATCAGATGTGGGTTTCTATTATACCTATTGGTGGTATCGAAGCTACTTGGAATAATTGGATTACAGCTGAAAGTGGTGTATATCTTGCACAAGATCATAAATTATTGGGTATAAATATTCCAATTTCT
This sequence comes from Aquimarina addita, assembly GCF_039539305.1. Lineage (NCBI taxonomy): Bacteria > Pseudomonadati > Bacteroidota > Flavobacteriia > Flavobacteriales > Flavobacteriaceae > Aquimarina > Aquimarina addita. Next base: position 158,298 of record NZ_BAABCW010000004.1, read on the forward strand.
AATCTTAGAGCCTGGAATGATTAGAAAAAAGTAGTAATTATTATAAATGGTTTAGCATAAGATTATAGTCTCTAAGATAAACATAGGGAAATTATAAACAGTAACCCTAATTTTAGTTTATTTATATCATTAATAGTATGTGATTTGTATATACGCTTATACATAGCAATATTGATGATACCATCTGGAAAGTTTTTATATTATTGATGATCGGAGGATTGATTTATTTTCCTGTTTTTTGTATCAGTAATTTAATCCTACTTATTTTATTGAAAAATCCAGATAAAAATTTTATTTCTTTTTTTTCTCCTGTAATAATCATTGCAACAATAAGCTTGATTACGGCTAAAATAAATTTGATGGATAGCCTTTTATGGAAAATTTTCTTACCAGCTAAGTTTATAGTTAGCCTACTTGATCATTTACATTACAAACAGAATACTTTTACGAATTCATTAAATCCCTAAAATAATTGATATACTGAAGCTATTAAATGACGTAAAGAAATTATTGGCTCTGTCTATAACTATTTGTACTTTGTAATAATACTTATCTGAATGATTTTAAAACTTAATCGTCGCCCCTAATACATTATCAGCTTCTTTAGTCAGCGTTAATACTTTTTCAGTACGTTCTTCTTTTTCTGTTCCAAAATATTTATACATCTCAATGGTTAATCCCACAGGACCATGTATAGTCTGCTCTCTATCTGCATAAAAATCGACCAAAACCGTATAAGTTCCTTTATCTGCAGTTTTCACAAGAATTTCTTCTGGCCCAAAACCATCAGTAATATCTGTATTATATCGAATTGTATCGGATTCATCATTACTATAATAAAAATCATCACCAGAGGGAGTAATCAGATGTAAATCAATATCTGTATCATTTGATGTCCAGGTTAATACCACTCTAAGATCCGCAGATATAGTATACTCATTAACCACTTTATCTGATTTCTTTTTTAAAATGTTATTATAATCATTGTACAGTGTATTCAATACTTCTACATAATCATAAGGATCCGCATTACGTTCTATCCAATCTCCATCTAACGCATTTTCTAAAATTGCTATGGCTTTCAGGTATTTTTTATCTAATGAATAGGTAACTGCAAGATCTCTATATGCTATAGGTTGATCTGGTCTTAGCTCTAGAATCTTCTCAAAAAACGGTATCGCTTCTTTATATCGACCTATAGAACGTAATTGATATGCGAGCGTTCTTATATTTTCTTGATTATCCAATTGTATTTCTGCAATATTTGACCAGATTTTTGAAGCCGTTGCCGGATCATCTTCTGCGAATAAACTACCAGCTATTATATAGAAACCTACAGCTTGCTTTTCTTTTTCTGTTATTTCCATATATTTTTCATAACGTTTCTCTGGTGCATATTTTTGAATTTTCTCTAAAGAAGCAGGCATATCAGTCCATACTTTTTTAGATAAACGATGATCAATGTACTTATTAATTTCAATAGGAATCTTAATCATATCATCGGCTACATAGTCTTTTGTATACACAAAAATAATCCCGTCTCTTCCTAGATCCCCCACTAATCCAGTTGCTACCAATGGAGGTATTATTTCTAATGAAAAGACATCTTCCCAATCTAAATACTCCAATTCATCTACTCCATACTCCCACTCTATATTACTAAAATCATATTCTTCATAATCCTCAAAAACCAATGGATTCGCTCCCAGAACTACATGATTTTCTTTCTTCTTTATAAATAACTCTTTTCCATATCTAAAAACCTGATAATTATCCACATCAGGAGCATTCTTAAGAAAATCATCTGGATTCTTGTATTTCTGAACATTGGCATACCCATAACCTACCACCACTATCTCGTCTAATTGTGCTTGATCTCCAAAGAAATCTTCAGTATGAGCCCCATCTACTACTTCTTTTTCTAAAGTTTGGTATCCAATGTATTGATACACTAGTATGCTATGAAGTGGTACTTCTATAGAAAAATTTCCATCAAAATCTGTAGTAGTGCCCTCAGCCGTTCCTTTTATGATAATATTGACTCCTGGTAATCCCATATTATCAGCTTTAGTAGCAATAGTTCCTGTCACTAAAAAAATTCCGTCTCGCAGTGTTGCTGTTGCAGTCACCTTAGCATTCATATTTCCTGATTCTTTAGAAGGCTCATCAATTATGGGCTGGGATTGCTCTGGCAAGTTTAAGGATTGAATGGCATCCAGATCATGCTCTAATGTGTCGTATTTAGCTTCCAGTTTATCTTCATCATGTTCCAAATCATTATCAATTTTTTTAAAATTAGCTTCTATTTCCTTCGCTTTTTCTGGGAATTGCCAAGTTAGTAAATCTTCTAGTTCATCTACCTGATCTCTTTTAGTATCTAACACTTTTAATTCTTTATTCATTTTGGCCAATTGCAGATTATCTAGATATAATTGTTGCCATTCTGTAATAGGTGGCAAAATTTCATTATCAATGTAATCTTCTAATGTTTCTAAAACAATAAGTGATGTGTAATCAGTAATTAGATGATATTTTAATCCCAGCAAAAGTAATTGTTCTTTGTGTTTAGTAGGATACAAGCTCAACTCCTGTACCTTTTGTATTACAAACATACGTTTTAGGTCTATTACTTCTTTTGCTATCGCAATAGGAATAACTACGTGTTCAGCACTTGTATTAACTCTGAATTTCGGAGATATAACCTCAGATTTATCACCTCTGGCAATAGATCTAAACTGTGTACTTACTACTTTTGCGTTTATCCTTGGATACTGTTCTTTTATTGATTCCTCTAGATATCCAGAAAAAACATTAGACGGGTATAACATTAATGCTACAGAAGAAGATATCGATTGATTTTCCAGATGAATATAAACCCCTGCATTATCTCTGGCAACCGATTGTAATTTTGATGGGTTTATTGTAGTTTGTGAAGCGATCGTAAACGTTGGTATATCCGTATTTATAAAATGATCATTTCCAAAGTTACTTAGACCATCACTGCATAGAATATTGATATCTGCATTGGGTAATTGATTTATACAACCATACTGGGTTGCACCGTCATATTTTATATTGGTAAGAAATTTTTCAAGTTTTTTTGTTTTACCATTTCGGATTTTGATATTTTTTTCTTCAACGACAGATGAATTAAAAAGAATGATATTAATATCAAAGGTTTTAACTTTTTTAGCAAGAGCTTTTATGAATTCTATTTCTTTTGTTACTAATCCTTTTCTTGATCTGGAGCAATCCCAGAGAATATTTATACTTTGAGGAATCACCATCACCTTATCAGAAACAGGAGTAGCGACACTGGTATAATAGAAATATTCATCTTGGTATTGTTGATAAAAACCAAAGTGTTTTCTTTCAGGAACGATTGTAATTGCAATATTCTTTGTGCTATCTGACATTAAGGAAATAACTCCTTTTTCTTTTTTTAACTCAAAAGATGATATATTTTCTAATCTCAAATTTTCTGAGAAACCTATAAAATCAATATGAACACTTTTTTTATCAATTTTTTCCTTAAAATCTAACATTGCAGTAAACTCAAAACCTCCTTGATTCCACACAAAAGTATCCAGTATTTCTAACGCAATAATCCTACTACCCTTTGCCGGTATCGGATAAATGCGCGTTTTAAAATTATTCCCCTCTGTTTTTTCTAGTAACCCAGGATCAATTCCCCTACTTACAATTTCTTCATACGCCGTTTGTCCTTTCGTTTTATCTACACCTACTGCTTTTCTTAATGTTCCATCTATATCCAATGAGTACCCGATAATTGTTTGATGATCTGATAAAGGAAATTGTAACTCTCCTGATAATTGCATATCAAGATTATTAAAAACCTCTATGGTATAGGTTGTTATTCCAATATCTCCTATAATCTTAGCTTCGATACTAATTTCCTTTATCGAAATCCCTTCATCTTCTTCCATTTTAATCAATGCCGCTTGACCTAGTATTGATATTGAATGCATAAAAATGAAAAACAATATTGGGATGTTTCTAAGTATATTTTGCATAGTGCACACAGATAATTAATTGATCATTTATTTTCAACATAAAGAACTACAATTCTATCGTTGTATGAAAATAAAAACTAGGCAAAGCGCCCTTTTATCTAGGGAAAGTGTTTAAAATTTAAGTGATAGTAATAACATTCCTCAATTTTAGATCTGATGACACCTAACTTTTTCCAGAAACCATATCATTAGTCTAAAATAACAGTGGTACATAAAACTCAAAAAGTAAAATCAATAAAATTACAGAAATAATATTGAGGATCAATCCTACTTTGACCATTTCGGAGACTTTTACATGTCCGCTAGCAAATACAATTGCATTAGGTGGAGTTGCCATCGGTAGCATAAACGCACAACTGGCAGCCATCGTTACCGGAATCAGCATATGCAATAATGGCACATCGAGTCCAAGAGCGATTCCAGCTACTACAGGCACAAAAATAGTGACCAAGGCTACATTACTCATTAATTCTGTCATAAACAGCATAACCATAATAAGCAAAGATGCAATAACCAGTACACTTAATCCCTGATAGGTGGCAATCCCATTTGCAATAAGTTCAATAAGTCCTGCATGTTTTAATCCAGCAGCTAATGCTAGTCCACCTCCAAAAAGAATCAAGATCCCCCAGGGTAATTTCTGAGTATCACTCCACGTTAAGGTAAATTCTCCTTTATTAAAATGAAAAGGAATTACAAAGAGAGCAAAAGCTCCCATCATACTAATTCCGGTATCAGTGAGATAAAAACTCGGAAAAAAACCAGTAATTGTTGTCCTTGTAATCCACAAAAATATCACAAGACTAAAAATTAAGAGTACTCTTCGTTCAGTACGTTTTATAGGTCCAAGTTTTTTAAGTTCTTTATCGATAATTCCATTAGATTCAGAAAAATTTGTTATCCTATTAGGATATATCCATTTTACTACGACAAAATAAACAATACCCACCATCACTATAGAAAACGGAAATGCTAGTAACATCCAATTCAAAAAAGAAATTTCTATCTGATATTCATTTTCTAAAAACCCTACTAATACAGTATTAGGTGGTGTTCCTATAATGGTAGCCAACCCTCCTACATTTGCTGCAAAAGCGATTCCTAACATAATACTCAATGCAAAATTGCGATCATTTTTAGTAAACCCATCTTTATCATCAATCAATAATTGAATTACTGAAAGTGCAATAGGCAGCATGACTACCGTACAGGCTGTATTACTAATCCACATACTCATAAATGCAGTGGCTATCATAAACCCTAAAATAATCCGATCCGGACTAGAACCCGTAATTTTGATGATGGTTAATGCTATTCGCTTATGCAAATTGACTTTCTCTAATGCCAATGCCATAACAAACCCGCCAAAAAACAAAAATACTATAGGGCTCCCATAACTCTGAGAAACTGTCTTAAGATCTAATACACCCACTAAAGGAAATAAAATCAACGGAATCAATGCGGTAACAGTTATAGAAACAGCTTCTGTCACCCACCAAATGATCATCCATGTCGCAATAGAAATCACACGATCCGCTACTTCAGAAATCATGGTACATGGCAAATTAATCAGTACTAAAAATAACACAGGTCCTGCGACCAATCCTATTTTTTTAATCAAAGGATATTGAGTCATTTATTTTTTACTACTCCCTACAAAATGTTGAGACTTATTACTAAAAAGCACATTAAACGTAGTTAGACTACCATATATTCGCGAGATATACTGCTGTAAATCTACTTTATTCTGATCATCCAGATCAGAACTATTAATTTTCTGTTCCATCACTCTAATACGATCTCGTACCATCACTATTTTATGAAAAAAAGTATCGATAGGAATTTCTTTTGAAGATAAATTAGCATCCGCAGGTTGCAATATCAAAGTTCCTTGTTTCCACTTATCGGCAATAGGAACTATTTCTGAGATATCACTGTAGCGTTTTAATAACTCACGCATGGTTTTTTCTACTTCATAAAAACTCACAGTATCCACTTCATTGGCTACTCCATCAATAACTTCAAATTCTGAATCTACATCAATGGTTTCTAAACCATTATCTACAAAAGTTACCCAATACATTTTTGATGTTACATTCGTAACAACACCTACCCCGTACTCAGGGTGATTTATTCTGGAACCTATGCCTAATATCATGTGTTATCTTTTTATATTCAAATATAAAATTATTTAACAAAATCAATCAAACCTGCTCGTATTTAAAAATATTCAGATGTCCATAATTGGATAACAGAACATTTTTTTAGTGAAAATTTGTCAAACACCTACAAGAAAAGAAAAGTAAAAAACGAACTAAAATTAGAAAAGATGACGAAAAATAAATAATGATAGGTACCGGATATACTAATGCAGTAATTGTCAAAAACAGTATCTATTTCAAAATTTGAAACTCTTTAAAAAATCAGAACTTTTAAGACATTCATTACATAAGTAAAAATAACACTCATTTAACAAATGTAAAAGCAAAGTGCATTTTACTAAAACGTTACAATTGTCTACCTTTGCAACCTTGTTAAAAATTTATGACAAAATCAGAAGGAAATATTGAGGTTTTAGGAGCCAGAGTTCATAACCTTAAAAATATTGATGTAACAATACCTCGTGAGAAACTGGTAGTTATTACTGGTTTATCCGGATCGGGCAAATCATCTTTAGCCTTTGATACTATATATGCAGAAGGACAGCGCAGGTATATCGAAACATTTTCTGCTTACGCTCGTCAATTTCTGGGAAGCTTAGAACGTCCGGATGTAGATAAGATTGATGGATTATCTCCTGTAATCGCCATTGAACAAAAAACAACGAGTAAAAGTCCTAGAAGTACTGTAGGCACTATTACAGAAATATATGATTTTTTAAGACTTTTATTTGCCCGTGGTAGTGATGCATATAGCTACAATAGTGGAGAGAAAATGGTAAGCTACAGTGATGAGCAAATCAAAGATCTGATCTTAAAGGATTATGAAGGAAAAAAAATTAGTATTCTTGCTCCTGTAATCAGATCCAGAAAAGGTCATTATCGCGAACTTTTTGAACAAATCGCTAAACAAGGATTTGTAAAAGTACGTACAGATGGTGAAATCAAAGATCTGGTTAAGGGAATGAAACTGGATCGTTATAAAATGCATGATATCGAAATTGTCATTGACAGAATTGCCGTTAGCAGCTCTACCGATAACTCTAAACGATTGATGGAAACTATTAATACAGCAATGTATCATGGAGATGATGTATTAATGGTAATTGAACAAGAATCACAGGAGGTGCGTTTTTTTAGTAGAAATCTGATGTGTCCATCCAGCGGAATTTCATACCCTAATCCAGAGCCAAACAACTTTTCTTTTAACTCACCAAAAGGTGCGTGTCCTAAATGTAATGGTATAGGGAATCTATATGAAGTGAATCTTACTAAAATTATTCCTGATGATACTAAATCTATAAAATCAGGTGGATTAGCACCACAAGGACCCCAAAAAAATAATTGGATATTTAAACAATTAGAATTAATTGCTCAGCGATATAATTTTAAGTTGACGGATCCTATCAAAAAAATCCCTAAAGAAGCGATGGAAATCATTCTTCACGGAGGAAAAGATAAATTTACTGTAAATAGTAAATCACTAGGAGTTAGCAGAGAATATAAAATAGAATTCGAAGGAGTCGCTACATTTATTGAAAACACCTATTTTAATACCGATTCTACTTCATTAAAGAGATGGGCAAAAGAATTTATGGATAATGTAAAATGTCCACAATGCCTTGGATCCAGATTACGAAAGGAATCTTTATACTTTAAAGTTGGTGAAAAAAATATAGCTGATTTAGCTAATATGGATATCATTGAGTTGGCGGATTGGTTTAAAAAACTACCAAAGCAACTCAATAAAAAACAATTAAAAATTTCAGAAGAAATTCTAAAAGAAATAAATGCACGGCTACAATTTTTAATTGATGTTGGTCTTACCTATTTATCTTTAAATCGAAGTAGTAAATCACTCTCTGGTGGAGAAGCACAGCGGATCAGATTAGCAACACAAATAGGATCCCAATTAGTTGGCGTACTCTATATCCTAGATGAACCCAGTATTGGATTACATCAACGTGACAATGAGAAGTTAATCAATTCATTGGTTCAGTTAAGAGATATCGGTAATTCTGTAATTGTAGTAGAGCATGATAAGGATATGATCGAGCGAGCGGATCATGTCATTGATATTGGTCCGCGGGCCGGAAAATATGGTGGAGAAATAATTAGTGAAGGTTCACCCTCAGATTTATTAACTCACGATACGCTTACAGCGCATTACCTAAGTGGTAAAAAAGAAATAGCTGTCCCAAAAAAACGCAGAAAAGGTAATGGAAAAACTATTTCATTAAAAGGAGCTAAAGGAAATAATCTAAAAAATGTTTCTATTGATATTCCGCTGGGCAAAATGATTGCAGTTACCGGAGTATCAGGAAGTGGTAAATCTACTTTAATTAATGAAACCCTTTATCCCATTCTCAATGCATACTATTTTAATGGAGTCAGAAAACCAATGCCTTACAAAAGTATCAAAGGGTTGGAACATGCAGACAAAGTAATTGACATCAATCAATCACCTATAGGACGTACACCAAGGTCTAATCCTGCAACATATACGGGTGTATTTTCTGAAATCAGAAATCTATTTTCTAAAACTAATGAAGCCATGATCAGGGGATACAAACCAGGTCGTTTTAGTTTTAATGTTACCGGAGGAAGATGTGAAACCTGTAAAGGGGGTGGATTACGAGTAATTGAGATGAATTTTCTACCAGACGTATATGTAGAATGCGAGACCTGTCAGGGAAAACGATTCAATAGAGAAACACTGGAGATTAGATATAAAGGAAAATCTATTTCTGATGTATTACAAATGACAATTAATGAGTCTTGTGATTTCTTTGATCAAATTCCAAAGATATACAGAAAATTAAAAACGATTAGAGATGTAGGACTTGGTTATATCACACTAGGACAACAATCTACAACACTATCAGGTGGAGAAGCACAACGAATAAAATTAGCATCAGAATTATCAAAACGGGATACTGGTAATACTTTTTATATATTAGACGAACCTACAACTGGTTTACATTTTGAAGATATCAGAGTATTAATGGATGTTTTAAATACATTGGTAGATAAAGGAAATACCGTTTTGATTATTGAGCATAATCTGGATGTAGTAAAAATGGCTGATTACATAATTGATATCGGGTATGAAGGTGGCAAAAATGGAGGAAAAGTAGTTGCAAAAGGTACTCCGGAACAAATTATAAAAGATAAAAAAAGTTATACAGCCCAATTTCTTAAAAAAGAATTAAGTTAACTACGCATTAAAACAATCCATAGTTAAAAAAATTAATAATAACAACTTGGCGAACCTTCTGGTTTCAATTTAATTTGCAATTAAGGTAAGCTACAAAAACAAAATATGAGAGACGAGCAAAGACATAAAGGATGGAATGAGATAAAAACAAATGACTCATGGGCTATTTTTAAAATCATGGGAGAATTCGTAATGGGGTTCGAAAAAATGAGTAAAATAGGACCATGTGTTTCCATTTTTGGATCAGCAAGAACTAAAACCGATGATAAGTATTATGAATTAGCTGTAGATGTCGCAAAAAAAATTGTAGATCATGGATACGGAGTAATTACAGGAGGTGGACCTGGTATCATGGAAGCAGGTAATAAAGGGGCTCATTTAGGAGGTGGAACTTCTGTAGGGCTTAATATTGATTTACCATTTGAGCAGCACGATAATCCATATATAGATAGTGATAAGAGTCTTGATTTTGATTATTTTTTTGTTAGAAAAGTCATGTTTGTAAAATACTCACAAGGTTTTGTAGTGATGCCAGGAGGTTTTGGAACCTTGGACGAACTTTTCGAAGCAATTACATTAATCCAAACAAAAAAAATAGCAGTTTTTCCTATTATTCTGGTAAGCACAGAATTCTGGGGCGGACTAATGGATTGGATAAAAAGTACTTTATTAGAAAAATTTGGTAATATCAGTGCCACTGATTTGGATTTAATCCATATTGTTGATACACCAGAAGAAGTACTTCATATTTTAGATAAATTCTATGGCAAATATAACCTAAGTCCTAATTTTTAATATTTCAGTTTTTTGTAAAAGCATAATAAATATTAGATAATAGTATAACTAACAACTGTTTTTTTAGCCTTATTTTAAGACTAAAAATGAAAGTTAGTAATAATTTTATAGAAAAATTTTAATTCGTTTGATGGAATAGTAGTACTATTGTTATTTACGTTTTTATTTCTATCATACCATAAAGGAAGTAATCAATAATAAAGGTAAGTTATAATTTATGAGTTATATAAAAGTAACGGATACATTGTAACTAAAAATTTGAACCAAATATAATTATATGCAGCTACAAATAAGCAGACCGCAGAAACAATTCCCATTAATTTTTTGAAGAGAAATTGAGTTTATATAAATTATCATATATCGTTATCTCTCTATTTGTATGTAGTGTAATAAATGCACAGCATAGTACTGTTATGGATGCAGTATTAAATACCAAAGACAACACGATCACTATAAAACAAGAGCTTACTTACATAAATAATTCTTCAGATACTTTACAGGAAATCTTACTAAATGATTGGGCAAATAGTTTTAGCGATAAAACCACACCATTAGGTGAACGTTTTTCTGAAGATTTTTTAAAAAGATTTCATTTTGCAAAAGATGATGAATTGGGAAGTACTACTATACAATCTATTTCAGCTTCCTCAGGCGAGTCAATGCTCTGGGAACGCTATGAAGGCATTGCTGATATTATAAAAATATCGTTGAGCACACCTTTATATCCAGAAAACCAAACCATAATAAACTTATCATATCAAGTAAAAATTCCGGATGAAAAATTTACACGATACGGATTTTATAAAAATGGTGATATCATTTTAAAACATTGGTATCTGGTACCCGCAGTTTACGATAAAAAATGGCAAATATATAGTCATAAAAATCTAGATGATTTTTATGCTCCCCCAGTAGATTATCAAATTAATTTAACCCTTCCTATAACCTATGAACTTACAAGTGAATTTGATCAGAGTGAACTTTCTTCACCCGATAAAACACGTAAGATAATACGAATCGAAGGAGCAAGCAGAAATGAAGTAAATTTATATCTGGAACAAGAAAATTCTTTTTATAATTTTAAAATGAATGGGCTTACTCTGGTTAGTAATATAGAAGATAATGAATTAATGCCTGCTATGAAAAATGTAGCATCTTTAAGAATTATAAACTTCCTCAAAGATCGGTTGGGCCCCTACCCTTTTAATAAAATATTAGTTTCAGAACAAGACTATAAAAGTAATCCTGTGTATGGACTTAATCAGCTTCCTGATATTGTGCGGCCATTTCCAGATGGTTTTCAATATGAAATTAAACAGCTTAAAAGTATTACAGAAAGCTATTTAGAAAAAACGTTGCTCATCAATCCTAGATATGATGCCTGGATTAAAGATGCTATTCATATCCATCTTATGATGGCATATACTGATAAATATTACCCAAATATGAAAGTCATAGGGAGTCTAAGTGATATCATAGGGATTCGCTGGTTTCATGCAGCAGATATTGATTTTAATGATCAATATTTTTTAGGGTACAAAAATATGGCTCGATTATTTCTGGATCAACCTTTAACTCAGCCGCAGGATGAACTCGTTAAATTTAATCAGAATATTGCCAATGCCTATAAAGCTGGTATAGGTTTTAAATACTTAGAGGATTATCTGGAAGATGATAATATTCTAGCTGATGCTATTCGAGATTATTACAATCAAAATGTTTTAAAACTTACTAATTCTAAAAAGTTTGAAACAATTTTAAAAAATGGAACTAATAAAGATATTAATTGGTTTTTTGATGAATTCGTACAATCTAGTGATGATATTGATTTTACCTTTAAATCTGTAAAAAAACGAAAGGATTCTCTAGAGGTTACGATAAAAAACAAAGGAAATAACAATATGCCTATATCTCTTTCTACATTTCGAAATAAAGCACTTATTTCTAAAACGTGGATTAAAGATATCAATGGCACAAAAAAAATAAAGATTCCAAATGATGAAATTGACAAGCTAGTTTTAGATTACGATCAGTTGATACCAGAAATCAACAGACGTAATAATTATAAAAACCTAAAAGGGCTTTTTAATAAACCTATTCAATTTCGGTTCTTACAAGATATAGAAGATCCCACCCGAACTCAGATTTTTTACATTCCAGAATTTGAATTTAATGTGTATGATGGAATAACTATTGGTTCTAAGTTCTACAATAAAACATTTATAAGAAGAAATTTAAGCTACAAAGTTACTCCTAGTTATGGTTTCTTATCCAAAAGACTAATAGGATCTGCTTCTATACAGTATCGTCATAAAATTGCTGATTACGACCTATTCCAAATGAGATATTCGTTTAGTGGTAGTACCTTTAGTTATGCTCCGGATTTATTATTCAGGCGTTTTTCTCCAGGTATCGACTTTATATGGAGACCAGAAGATTTAAGGTCTAATGAGAGCAGACGATTATCTGTTAGGAATATTAGTGTATTTAGAGATAGAGATCTGGAAAATCCAGTGAGCACACCCGATTATAGTGTTTTTAACGCTAGATATCGATATTCTGATTTTAATTTAAAGAATGTCACTTCTTATTTGGTAGATTATCAATTGAATAAAAACTTCGGAAAACTATCCACGACAATTAATTATAGGAAATTATTTTTAAACAACAGACAGATAAATCTTCGCTTTTTTGCAGGTGCCTTTTTATATAATAATACTGAAAAGGATGGAGATTTCTTTAGTTTTGCTTTAGATAGACCAACAGATTATTTATTTGATTTTAGCTATCTCGGAAGAAGTGAGGACGAAGGACTTGTGAGTCAACAAATTATACTAGCAGAAGGAGGCTTTAAATCTAAATTAGATACTCCGTTTTCTAATCAATGGCTGACTACATTTAATGCCAATACTAATATTTGGAACTGGATATATGCTTACGGAGATGTAGGACTTGTCAAAAACAAAGGTGTTTCCCCTAAATTTGTTTATGACAGTGGTATTAGACTTAGCTTAGTTGCTGATTATTTTGAATTATTTTTTCCGGTAATGTCCAGTAATGGTTTTGAGATGAACCAACCTAATTATAATGAAAAAATAAGGTTTATCATTACATTAAGTCCGCAAACTTTGATTGGTCTTTTTACCAGAGAATGGTATTAAATCACTATTTCCTACGTACCTAAGTTATCAGGTTACACTCTTTACAACTACATTTTTCAATAATACTTACTTAATTTTAGAATACGGCTGTTTTTATAGTCTTTAAAATTTAAATTGTATGTAATTTAATAAAATGTGAAATTTTTGAATAATTGTTAATCGATTCATAAAATACCTTTCAAAAAAATAGATTTCACAATAAAAATTGATTTCAATTACATTATCTTCAATTAATTTAAGAGTTCTCTTTTGGAAATCGCCTTAATTTTAACTAAATTTGAGCAACAAAAAATAGCTATAGATGCAGTCTGAAACACTAATTACACCAAACATCTCATTTGAAGAATATAAGAATCAAATACTTAGAGATTATGAGATTGCTTTACTGAGTAGAGAGTGCAGTTTATTGGGAAGGCGAGAAGTGTTAACTGGCAAATCTAAATTCGGAATTTTTGGAGGTGGAAAAGAATTACCTCAATTAGCTATGGCCCGAGTTTTCTCTAATGGGGATTTTAGATCTGGATATTATCGGGATCAAACTTTTATGATGGCGATTGATCAATATTCTGTACAAGAATTTTTTGCAGGATTATATGCACATACTGATATAGAAAAAGAACCATTTGCAGCAGGAAGACAAATGGGTGGACATTTTGCCACACATAGTCTTACTGAAGATGGATCTTGGAAAAACTTAACTGAGCAAAAAAACTCAAGCTCTGATATCTCACCTACTGCTGGGCAAATGCCTAGACTACTTGGACTAGCGCAAGCTTCTAAAATATACCGAAATGAAAAAAGTGTTGAAAATTACACTAATTTTTCAATTCAAGGAAATGAAGTTGCATGGGGTACAATAGGTAATGCCAGTACCAGTGAAGGGCTATTCTGGGAAACTATAAATGCTGGTGGAGTACTACAAGTTCCTATGGTTATCAGTATCTGGGATGATGAATATGGAATTTCTGTTCACGCAAAAGATCATACCACAAAAGAAAGTATCTCATTAATTCTAGAAGGCTTCAGACGTACTGAAGATCATAAGGGTTATGAAATAATAGTTGTCAATGGCTGGGATTATCCAGCATTAATTGATGCTTATGAAACTGCAGATGAATTAGCTAGAGAACATCATATTCCTGTTATAATTCATGTAAAAGAGCTCACACAGCCTCAGGGACATTCTACATCTGGATCACACGAAAGATATAAGTCTGAGGAAAGACTTAATTGGGAACGTGAATACGATTGTAACAAAAAGTTTAAAGAATGGATTATTGATCATAATATTGCAACTTCTGATGAACTCTTTGCTATAGAAAAAACTGCTAAGAAAAGAGTTAGACAAGGTAAAAATAACGCATGGAATGAGTATATAACAGAAATTAAGAAAGAGCAACAACAAGCACTTGCCATATTAAAAGAAGTAGAACGTAAAAGTGAGAATAAAAATTTTATAGCTACCTTAATTAAAACTCTGGCAGACAAAACAGAACCTATTCGCAAAGATATACTTGAAGCAACCAGAAAATCACTACGTTATATCACTAAAGAAAATTATCCAGAAAAAGTCGCATTGCAAAATTGGGTAAATGAATATATAGCTGAAGTACAACCAAAATATAGTGATCATTTGTATAATGATTTTGAAAATAAAGTCACAAATATTAAAGAGGTTTTACCAAAATATGAGCAACAGGCTGACATAGTAGATGGTCGTGTAATTCTTAGAGATAATTTTGAGCATATATTCAAAAGAATTCCTGAGTCCCTAATTTTTGGAGAAGATAGTGGTAAAATTGGTGATGTTAATCAAGGTCTAGAAGGTCTACAAGAAAAATTTGGAGATATCAGAGTTGCTGATACAGGTATTAGAGAAGCTACAATTATTGGACAAGGAATTGGACTAGCAATGCGTGGTCTAAGACCTATTGCAGAAATTCAGTATCTTGATTATATTTTATATTGCTTACAAGGGTTAAGCGATGATTTAGCTACCTTAAGATACAGAACTTTTGCCAAACAAAAAGCTCCCCTGATTATAAGAACAAGAGGACATCGATTAGAAGGTATCTGGCATTCTGGTTCACAGATGGGTGGTTTGATCCATTTATTAAGAGGAATTCATATTCTGGTTCCTAGAAATATGACAAAAGCAGCTGGGTTCTATAATACATTATTGGATAGTGATGAACCTGCGATTGTAGTTGAATGTCTTAACGGATATCGTCTAAAAGAAAAAATGCCTGTAAACCTATCAGAAATAAGAACTCCGGTAGGTGTAGTAGAAACCATAAAAGAAGGAAGCGATATTACACTTATTTCTTATGGATCTACACTACGTATAGTAGAGCAGGCTGCAATAGAATTATTATCTGTGGGTATTAAATCAGAAGTAATTGATATACAATCACTTATACCTTTTGATACACAACATGATATTGCTAGGAGTATTGCTAAAACAAATCGTGTATTAATTATTGATGAAGATGTTCCCGGAGGTGCTACAGGTTACATACTACATAAACTAATTGATGAACAAAACATATATAAACATCTTGATAGTGAACCACAAACTCTAAGTGCACAACCACACCGTCCGGCTTTTGGTACGGATGGAGATTACTTTAGCAAACCTTCTACGGAAGATGTTTTTGAAAAAGTTTATGAGATTATGCATGAAGTAAATCCTACAACTTATCCTAAACTTAGATAAACCAGGTCATTTAGAGATGGATCAATGATTGATTGTATTAATATGTACCAATCTTTTTATAATGTTAGATCTAATGGGTCAATTAAAAAGGTAGAATAAATATTAATAACTCATAATATGTTAAATCAATTATTATATACATCATATAGTTTAAAGATATTTGTCTCTAAAAGGGATCTTCAATTTTTATACGATTTCCATCTTTATAAGAAACAACAAAAATATTCTTATCAATAACTCCCGATCGAATAATTATTTTTCTGAATTCTTGTGCTTCTGGTAATGTTTCAAAAATACCTAAACTGAGCTTGTAATAAGATGAATCACTATAAATTCTTGTATTTGTAAATTTCTCAGAAATTAACGATATATTATCTTTACTAAACGACTGAATCTGAACTGAATACACAGTGTCTTTTTTGATTAGACTTCTATATAGATATAAGTCTTTAATTTCCTTAAGATTAATTTTATTTTTCTGTAAATCATTCAATTGAATTTTTAAAGTATCAATTTCTGATCTAAATAATTTACTTTTTTGACGTTCAAAGTTATATTGTTCTTTTAGGCTAGAATTTTGAGTATTAAATAGTATGTATCCTAAAAGAATAAGCGTACTAAGCAGCAAAAAGGAACTAAGAATCTTAAAAAAGAACTTAGATGCCCTATTCTTTTTTAAGTAATAGGATTTTTCATTCAGAATATTCTCTAACTTTATTTGCTCTGACTCTGCTTTCTCTATTTGCTCGTGTAATGATAAAAGATCTTCATTCTTAATATCAGGCATTTAAATAGATTTTTTTTAGATTATTTCCAGTTAATTACATTTTATTTGTGTTTCCTTAATTACTGAGTTTTCTCCTATTTCCCTTCTACTTTTAAAGATACTCTTTTAAACTATTATTTCACAACTTTAACAAACTTATAAATAGTAAAACCTAATAATAAATCAATAGAAATTATGGTAATTTTTGTTGTTTTATATGGTAGACAATTCCATTATGAATTCCTAGAACCATGACCGGATTATCAGCTATGATTTTTTGAAATGCTTTTAATGGAAATCCTTTGGAAATTTGGTTCACACCTTGAATTTTTACTTTATCGTCTAATTCTAAACGAACTATTTGTGAAGTAGGATTATGAATGAAATAATTATCGTATAAAAAATAAAGTGTATCTCCTTCTTTATCAATATCATACTCAGCTTTACCTAATTGTTTTGCTTTTTCCACAGCTTTTTTACCTTCAGCGTATTCTATCAAATCTGCCTCAATAAAGATTACATCACCAGATCTGAATACATTCTTTACATAGCTATGTGTTAGACTAAACTTTGTTTTCTTAGTATTTGTACCTGATGTGTCAGTAGTTATTGCATTTAGATTGTCATCAGATATTTTATTAGAAAGTGTATCACTGATCGTTATGAATTCATTTCTATAATTTTCGATATCTGATTTTAGCTTCGTTAATTCGTTTTGCAAAGAATCATTCATAGCTTTCATACGTGCTGCTTCGTCAATCGTTTCCTCATGTACATCAGTAGCAACAGCATCATTATTTTTATTCAAATAATACATGCCGCCTGCCATAGCAACAATAATGGTAATAAAAAAGATCATAAAAATAAGACTATTCCTCTTACTCTTTTTTAATTCTTTGGAGATAGAAACTAGATTTTGTTCCAGTTTTTGTTGTTTTATCCCGGATTTTTCAATCCTATATTGTACCGATACAAGTTCATCTTCTTTATTTTTCATGAGTACTTAATTTATTGATCTCATATTAAGGGATCCACTTTATATCCTTAAAATTAGGTTTCCTTTTTTCCAGAAAAGCATTTCTACCTTCTTTAGCTTCTTCTGTCATATATGCCAAGCGCGTGGCCTCTCCAGCAAAAACTTGTTGTCCCACCATACCATCATCTGTGAGATTCATAGAGAATTTCAGCATTTTTATTGAAGTAGGTGATTTTTCTAAGATTTCCTGTGCCCATTGATATGCAGTTTCTTCTAATTCTTCATGCGGAATTACAGCATTAACCATTCCCATCTCATACGCATCCTGAGCTGAGTAATTTCTACCCAAAAAGAAAATTTCACGAGCTTTTTTCTGCCCTACCATTTTAGCTAAATAAGCAGATCCATACCCACCATCAAAACTTGTAACATCTGCATCGGTTTGCTTAAAAATCGCATGCTCTTTACTAGCTAATGTGAGGTCACATACTACGTGCAAACTATGTCCTCCTCCTACCGCCCATCCGGGTACGACAGCTATTACAACCTTTGGCATAAACCTAATCAATCGTTGTACTTCTAAGATATTTAATCGATGCATCCCATCCTCACCTACATATCCCTGATGACCTCTTGCTTTCTGATCTCCACCACTACAAAAACTATATACACCATCTTTAGTAGATGGTCCTTCTCCGGTTAATATTACTACTCCTATAGAAGTATCCTCCTGTGCATCATAAAATGCTTCATACAACTCACTCGTTGTTCTTGGTCTAAATGCATTACGGACATTAGGTCTGTTAAAAGCGATACGAGCCACTCCATCAGATTTTTTATAAGTAATATCTTTATATTCTTTTACAGTTTTCCAGTTTATTGAACTCATTATATTTTATTTAGTCAATCAAAAATAATATAATATATGGAATCAACCTATAGCAAGCAGCATAGTTATAAGATTAAACAGACATTACTACAAATTGATCTAATCTGGAAAACTTCTTGTCAAAACAAAAATTTATATTGATTACTTCTTTATGTAAAGTTAATTGATGATACATTATTTACTATTTCATTTTATTTTAACGCTGCATTTGCACGATTTTTGATACTTTTATTGCAAATTGATTAAATATATGGGTAGATTTTTTTTTGGGATACTTGTTATAGGTTTAGTTTCTGTAAGTTTTGGGCAGGAAAAGTTTCAGAACACAATCGAAAATAAGGAAATAGATACAAATATATCTGATGACAATTTACAGTATTCTATACCTACTTTTGAAATTACTCCTTCTCTATCCTATCTTAGACAGATAACTCCTCAAAATTATCAATTAATGGAAATAAACCTTGATATTGATCTACGAAAAAAGGAACATCGAAATAATACACCCTTACTACAATTACCAGAAAATAAATTTGTGCAATCTGAGTATCCTAACACCTTAACTGTGGCGCCAAAAACAAAAAGCAGTAGTTTTCAGATTACTGGTCGTGGTGGTTACAGTAATAACATCTATTCTACAAGAAACAGATATAGCAACTCATCAACAAATAATAATGGTATACAAAATAATGCGTATCAAGATGCCAGTCTGCATACAAGATTTTACAATCCTTTTATAGGACTTCCTTATTAATAACCATAATAAAGACAAATCAAAAAGTTAATGATCATTTACTAATCTGATCCCATCTTGTTCTATAACAATCTTCTTCTCTTTATATAAAGAACCAATTGCTTTTTTGAAACTTTTCTTACTTAATTGAAAAACTTCTTTGATATCATCCGGGGCAGATTTATCATTAAGATCAATAAAGCCTCCATTAGCTTCTAATTCGTTTAAAATTTGCTGTGCATTTGGCTCTATACCTCTATAACCATGACGTTGTAAAGTAAGATCAATTTTACCGTCTGGTCGTACTTTTTTCACAAAGCCTTTTACCTTATCTCCAACTGTTATTTTCTGGAAAATCTCATCTTCATACACCAATCCAAGATACTTTTGGTTTACAATCATATTCCATCCAAAAGGAGATGGATGTGACGCTATTAACGCTACTTCATCATATGATGATAATAATACTAATGAATTATCAAGAAAAGTATTAGTTTTACTTGATGCTACAAGTCTATTTGTCTTTTCATCCACATAAATATATACCAGATACCAACTCCCTACCCTCATTTTTGAAGCTTGCTCCTTAAAAGGGACAAAAAGTTCTTTCTCTAATCCCCAATCTAAAAAAGCCCCTATATCAGAAACATTGGTACATTTTAAATAAGCAAAAGAATTGACAGTAGCATAAGGCTCCAGATTTGTTGCTACAATTCGTTCTTCACTATCGAGATATAAAAACACCTTTAAGAGATCTCTAATTTTAAATTCATCCGGAACGTATTTGTTGGGCAATAATACTTCATTACCATCCTCATCACTTAGATAGACCCCCTGATCTCTCTCTCTTACCACTTCTAACGTATTATATTCACCAAGCTTAAGCATTTCTTTTATTTTTTCGCAAAGATACTTCTTTACCTCGGTTTAATAAGATCGTTTTGCATTCTAAATTTTAATTTTGAAAAAATGCTTTCTCATTTTGTAAAAAACCCAAAATGCTTATTCAATTTAGTTTTTGCTCAATAAGAATTTTATACGACTCTCCGATAGGTATTTCTAATACTCCTATTTCAATATCATGCTTTGTGTAAGCAGTTATTTTATCCATATTAATTATATATGATCGATGTGTTCTTATAAATCTTTGATCAAGTATCTCCAGAAAATTAGTAAGACTGTATTTCACTACATGGATTTCATTTTCGGTAATAATCTTAATATAATCTTTCACGCTTTCTACATATAATATTTCATCATAAAAAACTTTTACCTGCTTTCTGTCTTTTCTAACAAAAATAAAATTGTTTTCAACTTCTTTGATCTTTTCATATACTTTTACTCCAACCTGCTTCTGTGCTACAAATTTTTCTATTGCCTTAAAGAAACGTGCAAAGGAAATAGGTTTTAAAAGGTAATCCACAGCATTCAATTCAAAACCTTCTAAAGCAAAGTCCCTATATGCTGTAATAAAAATAACTTTAGGTCTATTAATTAGGTTTTTGAAAAAATCAGTCCCTTTTAATACCGGCATTTCGATATCTAAGAAAAGTAAATCTATTTTTTCATTTTTTAATACTTTACTAGCTTCAATAGCACTCTCACAGGAGGCTACTAATTCAAAATCATCGAGTTGAGATAAATGATTTTCTATAAGCCCTCTTGCCAGCCCTTCATCATCAACAATTACACACTTATATTTCATGCATACCTTAATTTTAGCATTACTTCAAAACTATCTTCATTTTCAAGAACCTGTAAATCATAAGCATTAGAATACAATAACTCTAATTGCTGCTTCACATTTTTAATCCCTAAAGATGCATCTTTTTTTTGTTGATTCCCCACACCATTCTTTGGTTTTGAATTAAAGATAGAAAATACAATATATGAATCTTTTAATGTCATAGAAATAATAATGGTACATTGTTTCAATTCCTGACTAACCCCATGCTTAAATGCATTCTCTACAAAGGTCAATAAGATTAAAGGCGCTATTGTAACCTCTTGATCAATATGATGATCAAAGGTAATAAACGCTCTTTTCCCATACCTTACTTTTTCTAATGATAAATAATTCTCTATCAGCTGAATTTCTTTATGTATGGGTACATAAGTGTCATCACAACGATACAGCATATAATCCAAAATATCCGATAATCGCTCAATAACTTCTGGAGTTTTATCTGACTTATCCAATGCTAATGCATACAAATTATTTAATGTATTAAATAAAAAATGTGGATTCAATTGATTTTTTAATGCGGTAAGTTCTGCTACCTTTTTTTGCTCATTAAGTTTTAAAAAATTTTGTTGATTCTTATAAAATTGAAACATTAATAGTAATGCAGTAGGAGTGAGATATAGAATACATTTACTTAAAAAAACCGAAAATCGTGTGGTCCGTGTCCATAAAGAATCTTGCGCATACTGTTTTTGAGTATCATTATAAAAATCAAAGTATTGAATATCAAAATAATACATTTTTACAGTATTGTATAGGGTAAACATAATTATCAAAAGTATTACAAGCAAAAAGATAAAAAGAATTGGTTTCTTTTTATTAAAAAACATGGGTATTAATATATGAATACAGGTATATGCAGTAATTATCTGCACTATTACAATAAGTCCATAAGATTTAAATAAGTGCCAATAATCAGCATAAAACCTGGTATAATCATAAACCGACAACACAAAATACAAGAATACCAATATCCAAAAAGATAGGTGTTTAAAAAATGAGGATTTAAGATATTGAAGAATCATATAAGTCGCATCAAACGCTAAAAATAATCTATAAAATCTAACCTCTAATTTTTTATCGACTAAATCCGTAAAGCGGACTATGAATCCCTGAGAAACAAATGATAAATACATTAAAAGCTATCTGTATTCGTAAATATGGAGTTGGTCTACTTTCTTACAATCTTAGCATATTCAGAGATATTTTTGAAAAAAAATTAATCTATATATGTGTAGTCTAGTAAAGTTTATAATCACTGTTTTTCTTTTAATTATCTCACAAGTTTCTCATGGACAATCTATTCATTCAATTTCCGGACGTATTATCAATCATCAAAACGATCTCTTACCTGGTAATGCTCTTATTATTTCATCTAAAGATTCAACAATCACTAAAGGAACCAGTTTTTTTGAAGGAACCTTTAAGTTATCCAACTTAAAGCAAGAACAATTACTATTAAAACTAACTTCTATGGGATATAAGGATACTCTTATTAATATATCATACAAGGGAATTCCTGATATTGATTTGGGTACTATTAATATGGAGGTATCATCAGATCAACTTGAAGAAGTTATCTTAATTTCTAATACTCCATTATATAAAACAAAAACTGATGGTACTATAAAAGTCAATGTAGAAAACACAGTATTAGCTACCAGTAATTCTGTAGAAGAAATTCTATCTCGATCTCCCGGTCTTATAGTAGATGATGAAGGTATCTCTGTTATAGGAAAAGGAGTTGCTATTATATATGTAAACGGACAACGTATTCTGAATGAACAACTAGCTAATATACAAGCTTCAGAAATCAAAAATATTGAAATAATATCTAGTCCATCCGCAAAATATGATGCAGAAGGACAAGCTGTTATTAATATTAGCACCATCAAAACGGCTACTGAAGGCGTCAAAGGTATATTAAGTCAAAATATCAGTACTTCTGACTTTGCTCCTCCTGAGGCAAATACAGTTTTTAGTTTAGACTACAGAAAGCAAAACCTATCGCTAATGGGAAATTATGGGTTACAATTAGGAACCAATAGATTTATTCTAAATACAACTAGAAATCGTTCTGCAGAAGGAGATCTCTTCAATTCTGACATAACAACTGATTGGGAGCGAAAACGCACATATTTTGCAAACTATGGTACAGGTATACAGTATTATTTTGGAAAAGATAGTTATGTATCGATGGCATATAATGGAGTAACAAACGATTTAGGCGGGACAGAATCCAGCAATAATACAATCAATACCAATCAAGAATCAGAACAGTTCGCTAGTATCGTTCATAAAAATGATCTCACTACTCAACATGCATTCATCTTGAATTACTTACAAACTATCGACACACTTGGTTCTTCCCTATATGTTGGAGGTCAATATTCTCTTTATAACACAAAAACAGATGATTTTATTAACGAAACGTCTATAATAAATGATCAAACCTTTAACCGATCATTAAAAAATATTGTTGACCAAGATATTCCTATCCATAGTATACAATTGGATTACACCAAGGTATTTGCAAAACAAAATCAATTAGAAACAGGAATTAAATATGGACAGGTAAACAATACATCAGCTTCGCAATTTTTAATATCCGAAGATACCGATGGATTTATTATAAATGAAAATTTATCCAGAGATTTTGAATATAATGAAAAGATATATGCAGCATACATAAGTTATAAAAAGAATATTGCAGACAAAATTAATTACAATCTGGGGGTACGTAGCGAGTATACTAGCTATACATTGAATACAGGTTATACGAATCAAAATTTAATAGAAAATGATTATTTTAATATATTTCCAAATTTTTCTATGGGAATACCTCTAAAGGAAAATTATTCTTTATTTACCTCTTATTCTTCTAGAATTGCCAGACCTAGATATCAATCTTTAAATCCTTCCATTATTTATCAAGATGCTTTTACCTCTATACAGGGCAATCCGAATATTGTTCCTGAAAAGATTCACGCTTTAGAGATAGGAGTTAACCTGAAAAAATTGACGATAAAATTGGGATATAACCACACTATTGACCCTATTACCGGAGGAGCTGTGCAAGGAGAAGATCCTAAAAGCTATATTCTACAACGGCTAAACAGTGATAGAGAACACGATTATTATAGTAGTATACATATACCTTTTAAAACCAATTGGTGGACCTCAATGAACACGATAACCGCCAGCTATAAAAAACTAATCGACACCCAATCCTCATTTGGTTTCAAAGAAACAAAACCACAGGCATACGTATATACAAATAATAAATTTACAATATATAAAGATCTAAAATTACAGCTTATAGCCTGGTATCTTAGTAATCGGTATGATGGTATATATTTTAGAAAAAATCAAGGAGAAATTACTATAGGGCTGGAAAAAAACTTGTTACATAAAACTTTAAAACTTCAGGTAATTGCTAATGATATATTTCATACCAATAAGCCAGATGGCAACTATCAACTGGGAGAAACATCCATTCTCTTTGATAGAATTTATAACACACAATATTTTAGATTTGTGGCCACTTATAATTTTGGGAAGCTAAAAAAAACCAACTATCAGCATAAATCATCAGGAGCAGAAGAACAGGATCGGTTATAATAAAAAATGGTGTTTGCTTTAATATATAGCAAACACCATTTTTATGATACATTTTTAATCCTATTTATAAACAGATTCTTTCTTAAAATGCTTAGCTAAAAGGTAATATACAACAGCTCTATACTTACTGCGATTAGACTTACCATATTTTTCCATTACTGAAGATATTGCTTCATCTAGTTTTGGTCCATCAGAAAGCCCCAATTTTTTAATCAAAAAATTATTTTTTACTGTATCTAATTCTGCTTGATCACCTCCAGATACAGTGGAAGCATCTTTATTATAAATAGAGGGTCCGCAACCAATAGTAACCTTTGTTAAAAAGTCCATATCTGGTGTTTCACCTATCTTATCTTTGATATCAGCAGCATACTTGGTTATCAAATCATCTCTTTTGCTCATAATTTTTTTTAAGTTTTTAGTTAATTTTTTATTCTATCTCAAATATAACATATTTAATAATGAATATTTGACTTAAAAATTATATAATAATTGAATATTTAGACAAAATGTTTAAAATAATCGATCAAAACACTGTCGTTATCTTTTCTGGGTGTAAAAATCTCAACTAACTGTGGCGAATTACTATCAGAATATAATGCTGTAATAGCCATTTTTACTTGTTCTTCATTTTCTGCAGCAGTATATTTTATACCATACATTTCACATAATTGTATAGCCGTTAATGCATGTTTGGTTTCAAAGTAAGTACTAAACTTTTCGCTCTCTTCTTTGCCTGGTAAAATTCTAAAAATACCTCCACCTCTATTATTTATTACAATAATTTTAAAATTAGATGGAATATGATCATTCCATAATCCATTACTATCGTAAAAAAAACTTAAATCACCTGTAATCAATGTCGTTGGCAATCCCGAAGCGACTGCTGCACCTATAGCAGTAGATGTACTACCATCAATACCACTAGTACCTCTATTACAAAAAACACGAAAAGTAGCATTTAGAGAAAATAACTGCGCATAACGCACAGTAGAGCTATTACTCAACTGTATAGATTGATGATCTGGTATTAAACCAAAAATAATTTCAAATGCTTTTAAATCTGTAAACCCAATAGTTTCTACATACTGAGTATGCATTACTCTCCTTTGATCTCTTACTTCAATCCAATTAGTTTTATAATTAGTATTTATCTTTTTTGTATTTGGTAAAAATTCAGAAAAAAAAGAATTTGGTTTCATTTTTATATGTTCTGTTAGACAGAAATAAGTATCATAAGCTTTCTTTTCGTCAATATGCCAATGTGTAACGGGTCTGTATTTTCTTAAAAAAGATTTGATCCTTTTAGAAACCACCATTCCTCCCAGAGTTAATAAAATATCTGGTTGTAACTTATCAAACGCTGTATCTGATAATGGAGATATTAATTGGTCTATGCAGTTAATATGTGTACTATGATGAATATTAGAAGTGGTTTCTGTTAATACTAAAACTGAGGGATCTAATGCTAACTCATCTACCCACTTCTGATCAATGGTTTCTGGAAAATTGACTCCAATAAGAATTATTTTTCGAGTAGCCTGATTCCATTCTGCGATCATGCTATCATATAATTTATCAGAAATTCTATGCTCAATATATTCTACCGGAATATTTTTAGGAACCACTGTAGGCACTTCAACTTTATCATATAGTGGTTCATAAAAAGGAACATTAATATGTACCGGACCTTTTTGTTCTATTGCAGTATTCAATGCCAGATTAATTTCACGCTCATTATGCTTCTGTGATTCATGTTGTTTTTGTCTAACCTTATCATCTTCAATCGTTGATTGCGGAACCATTTCAGAATATAAGTTGGCAGAATATAAGATATGATTCTCAAACACATTTTTCTGACGAATTGTTTGTCCATCACCAATATCAATACGTTCTATAGGTCTGTCGGCACTTAGAACGACTATAGGAATATCGCTATAAAATGCTTCTGAAATAGCAGGGTAATAGTTTAATAAAGCACTACCTGATGTGCAGACAATGGCAACAGGTTGATGTAATTGTTGCGCAATGCCAAGTGCAAAAAACGCTGCACAGCGCTCATCAACAATGCTGTAACATTGCATATCCGGATGTTCACTAAAACCAATAGTCAAGGGTGCATTTCTGGATCCCGGGGATATTACTATATGATGAATTCCTTTTGCTTCGCAAAGTGCTACTAATGTCTGAGACAAAGGAATTTTAGAATATAAACGTTTCTTCATTTAGCTAGCTAAATTACAATATCGGTTCATTTAAAGCCAATATTTTAAAAGTAATTTATGATAACACTTTTTTCATGGTAGCTGTTTTTCTTACAGTTTCTTCCCATTCTTTCTCAGGGTCAGAATCTTTTGTGATTCCACCTCCTACGTATAAGACAGCGTACTCATTTCTAATTTGCATACATCGTAGATTTACAAATAAATCTGATGTAGTTTTTCCATCCGTATGGACATTCAATTCACCCAAAAAACCTGTGTAGTAACTTCTATCATACGTTTCGTTGTTTACAATAAAAGTAGTAGCTTCTTTTTTTGGTAATCCACAAACTGCAGGTGTAGGATGTAATACAGCAATTATATCTTTGATAACTGATGTACCTCCTTTCAATATTCCTTTAATATCTGTACGCAAATGCAATAATGTTCCGGCCTTGTGTGTATAAGTTTCAGAATGTGTAACATCCGTAACTACCTTAGATACTTGTTTTAGCACAAAATCAGTCACCATCGCCTGCTCTTCTATTTCTTTTCTTCCCCAGGCAACCTTCATTGAATCAACATAGGGTTGTGTGCCTGCTAGTGCCATTGTTACAAATTCATCTCCTTTGATTTTTACTAAAACCTCTGGTGTCGCACCAAGCCAGGTTCCTATTTTAGGGTGATACCAAAAATATACAAATGCAGTGGGATAGTTTGCTATCAATTGCCTAAAGATTTGTAATCTTTTTTTATCAGAAAAAGGAGTTTCTTCTTTACGGGAAAGAACTACTTTTTCAAACGTTCCTTTAGAAATTTCATGAATCCCATGTTTTACCAATTCCAAATGGAGTTTTTTTGATGAAGTATCCTCTTCTTCTATTAGATTAATACTATCTGTATGTTTATCAGCAATAATATCCTCTCCGTCATTGTACGCAATAGTAGTTTGATACTTAATGCTCTGGGTATCCGGAATTAATATTGCTCCTCTGGTAGTATCAAAAGGTGCAAAAATAAATCCACTATCGTCATAAGAATTGACGGTATGCAAGTCTGCATTATTCTGAAGGACTGAATATATAGTATTTTCTTCTGGTTTCCGGTATATCACAAATGGTAATTGCTGATCTAATTGTGATTGAATATGAGCATATAGTTCCTCTATATTCATATTATTTAGATTTTGGCAATGCCATTGTTGTTAGTTTTACAATAGAAATTAAAGCACCTTTTTCATCACGTATTTTGATGTCCCATAGCTGCGTAGTTCTTCCTTTGTGTACTATTTCTGCTCGTGCATACACAAATCCTTCCTTTATACTTTTTACATGGTTTGCAGAAATTTCTATACCACGTATATAAAATTCTTTAACATCTAAAAAAACGTAAGAAGCTGCGCTGCCAACGCTTTCTGCCAAAGCTACCATAGCACCTCCGTGTAAGACACCATCCGGTTGATGTACTCTTGGTGTTACAGGCATTTTTGCAACTAAATAATCTGCTCCTACCTCACAAAAAAAAATCTCCAGCGTCTGCATCAGTGTATTCTTACACATGGTATTACACATTCTTAAAATTTCTTCCTTGGTAGGTTGCATGATTTCTAATTTTAAGTAAAAATAAACAATGACTTTTAATAATTCTAACTATATTTATTTATTATTTTAACGAACGTTCAATAAAATGCCTAAATCAAAAACATCTAAGAAAGAGGTAATATCCAAAGTAATCCCAATACTTCGCTTACGTGGTATCAATAATAGTAGTATGAGTGAACTGGCTAAAGCTTGCGGTATACAGAAATCTCATTTTTATTATTATTTCAATAATAAAGAGGCCTTAGTAAAAGAGGTACTTGCCAGTATTCATAGTTATTTTAAATATAACTTTTTTAAAATAATTGAAAACAGAACCCTGAGTATTCAGGATAAAATAAAGAAAATTAATTTTCTGATTGATACTATGTTCAAAAATGCAGATGGTTGTATTATGGCAAATACAGCCTTAGAGACAGCACACCTCAACCCAACATATCAAGATGAAATTAAGCATTTCTTTACAGATTTTATTCTCGGCCTTAGTGTATTATTACAACCAAATTATTCTGAGGAAGAAACGCTTGTACTAGCAGAACAAATCGTTCAGGATCTGGAAGGCGGAATTCTACTAATGCGTATTTATGATGATCATAAATATGTGAATAATGCAATGAAACGAATGGAAAAAATAATTCTCAATTCTTAAACAATGAATTCACTTCATATACAGTCTACAGATGGATACCCTATTTCAATTCATGAATTCGAGCCATCTTTATCCAATAAGAAAACCATAGTCTTTGCTCCTGCTATTGCTGTACCACAGAAATTTTATTTTAAGATGGCCTCGTATCTCTCAGAACGTGGATGTCATGTATTTACTTTTGATTACCGCGGTATCGGCACTTCTACATCACAAAACATCAGGTTATTAAAAAAGCATGGGTTTTTTTCCTGGGCTGAGGATTTTAAATCTGTATCTAAATTTGTATATCAGAAATTTCCTGACAATAAACAGTATATGATTGGCCATAGTTATGGAGGTAATAGTCTAGGTTTTAGTGATGCGTTTCAATATTATGATGCCTATATAACTATAGGATCTCAGTATGGATTCTACAAATACTTTACTCCAAAAATGCAGGTATTAATTTACCTGAATTTTAAATTTTTTGTTCCTATCACAACATCTATTCTGGGATACTATCCTTCTTCTTGGTTCGGATTAGGTAGATCACTTCCTACAAAAGCAGCTAAAGATTGGGCAATTTACCTGTTACATCCGGATTCTATGTTAGATTTTACAAAAAGAACACAAAAAACATATTATCAGGATATTAAATCAACCATGTTATTAATTAGTATAGATGATGACCTTTTTGCTCCAAAGAAGTCTGTTGATATTTTGGGAGAGCTGGTATATAGCAATGCTCACATACAGAGAAAACATATAAAACCATCAGATTATAACTTAAAGACTATTGGGCACTTTGATTTTTTTAGACAGAAAAATCAAGATATCTTGTGGCCAATTATCAATGAATGGTTTGATTTATAAAAACACTTAATAATGGAAAAAGAAGTTACTTATCAATCTACAAATACATATGATACACTTAATACCTTAACCTCTAATACAAAAACTGTATGGTTAGTATTTCATGGGATTGGATATTTAAGTCGTTATTTTATTCGTTTGTTTCAAAGTTTAGATCCTACAGAAAATTATATCATAGCTCCGCAAGCTCCCTCTAAATATTATAAAAACAATGAATACAACCGTGTAGGTAGTAGTTGGCTTACTAAAGAAAATACGAGTATAGAAACTGATAATGTTTTAAGGTATATAGATGCTGTAGTTACAGAAGAAGACCTCCCGGGAAACATTAGATTTATAGTATTAGGATATTCTCAGGGCGTAAGTATTGCCAGTAGATGGATCGCAAGTAGAAAAGTCTATTGTGATGATTTTATCATGATCTCCGGGGGATTTCCTAAAGAATTAAGTAAAAATGACTTCTCTTTTCTTACCAAAAAGACAAAGGTCACCCATATTGTAGGAGAGAATGATCCTTATTTTGAAAAAGCAGTGGTAGCAAAAGAAATAATAAGAGTACAAGAAATTTTACCTCAAATTACTTTTAAAACCCATTCAGGTGGTCATGAATTAGATATTACAACCATAGAAAATATTTAATATTGTTCTAGTCTTAACGTTTAAAAACGTCTTATTAGCTGACTCGATACCTGAATCTTTGTTTTAGGCACTGTATTAAGAAATATCCGTATTAAAATAATTCAATTAAGGCAGGATTTTTGATCACTAATTTCAAAATTATGATTATGAAAACAGCTTTACTCAGTATATGTTTATTAGCATCTATGGCTTTTAAAATACCAAATAATAGTACTACTATTTCTTCAAACCTAAATCAACAAATAGATTCGTGTCATTTTAATGGCATACAACTGTATGGAAAAGTACAATTTGTAGAATATGAGTCTAATGCTGATATTACAGTACAAATAGTAAACAGCTTTCCTGATCTAAAAGTACAATTTGTGAATAGTTATCCTAATGACTGCGGAGAATGGCAGATTGTAGAATCTTATGGAGATATCAAAGTCTATGTTACTGAGAGCTTTCCCGATATCAAAATACAACCGGTAACCAGTTTTCCCGGAGTATCAAATTAATAATAGCGTGTTGCTATTGTCTGTATGGATCATCTCTTTTTAGAATACTGACCAATCAATTCATATAACCTATGATTATTATATAGGAAATGACTGACATAAAAAAATGGCTATGGTAATCGAAAAATAAAACATATAATCCTCTTATATCAATGAAAAACCTCCTCAAAATATGCTCTAATTGATGTTAAATTAATTCCTTCTTTGGTCGCTACCAGCTTTCCTTCTTTATAGACCTTAACTGTATGAGAATTTTTGATTTCTTCAATCAGCATCCCTTCCATAGGATTGCTATGTTCATCAAATTGAATAAATGATATGATTTGATCATCAGTAAATTCTAAAGAAACGTTTTCCTCTTCAAAAATATTATTTTCTAGTTTGTCAAAAATAGTATCTGCTTTATAATCATTTGCAGTTAATCTACCATACAACTCTATCAGAATACTACCTTGATAAGCATCTACCTGAGTCGTCTTTTGTTCAGAAAATGAAGGCATACGATATTCATATTTTTCTAATTTTCCTTCTTTTAGATAATATAATAGTCTTACATTACTTAAACTTTTTATATTTTTTTCCTTTCGGGAAATTTCATGATCCTCATCCATTAATAAAATATTCTCATTATCAGAAACTATCCTAAGATTGGGATGGGTTCCTTCTGTAATAATATATCCAGAGGTTGTTTTGACCGTGGTGATTACATTACCATAATGCATTGCAAAGACCCACAGAATTAACCCCTCTCGCTTTCCTTCATTGAATTTACGTATAGTCAGGCTATTTTTGCCCCATTCATAAGTTTCTCCATCATAAATCTCTCCTTTCTTATAAATAGATTTTGTAGATAATAATGGCTGCTCATAATCATTACTCATAATAGATTGAGGTGAATACTGATATTTTTTAATGCCTTTTTCATAATAATCTACCACCAATATTTCTTTAATATTTTTTATAAAATACCCCTGATAAGGGATTCCATCTTTGTATGCTCCTTTAGGATGTGTAACTCCTTCAATCCTGAATGATTGATAGTGCTCTTCAATAAGTTCTCCAGCCTTAAAAATTTTAATCTCTTCTCTGCCTTGTCTATCTTTTGATACTTGTTTTCCATCTAAAACCCCTTCTTTAAGTGATTCTATAGTTCCTTCTTTATCAATAAAAATCCCGGTATATGCTTTTCCGTCTTTATAAAACATCTTATAAAACTCCTGGCTTTTTTTATCATAGCTCATTCGTTCTCCTACCAATTGCTTATCTTTCATATGATAATAACCGATTTCCTTATTCTCTTCTTTACTAAAATATCGTTGTTTACCCTCTTCTTTACCTTTACTTAAATTAACAATCTTAATAACCCATTCGTCTCCATTCCATTCTGGCTTAGCAAAAGTACCATCTGACTTTTCATTATTAACATATACACCTTCTGCTATTAACTCATTTTTTGCAGTATACACCTTCTCCTCTCCTTCCTTATTGCCTTGTATATAAGTAGAAATAAATGTTAGCCCTTGTTGTTGTGTATAAAAACGTCCTTCATATGGCTGTCCTTTTTCATAGATTCCATCTGTAATTATAGTACCATCATTATTATAAGTTTTAGCTTCTCCAACTCTTAAATTATTTAGATAATTTTGCTCAGAACGTAGATTACCGTCTTCATAAAATGTAGTTTCTTTACCATTAAATTTACCTTGTGCATAATTCCGTACTATTGACAGGTTTCCATTCTTATAATACCATTCTATTTTCCCTTCATATACTTGTTGATCGTCTTTTCTAACCCAACCCTGCATCTGTAAATTTCCATTGATATAATAGTCTTTAATTAATATCAAATCTTCTTTTTCTTCTAATGGCAAGGGTCTAAAGAAATGAGCTTTAGCCTTTATAGTTTCTTTCCAATCAACATTGTAGTAAATAGTATCTTTTTCCTGAGCTTTTAATTGAAATATGAATACTAAGAAAAATAAAGTGTAGTAGTTAAATTTCATAAAGGATGTTTTTCTTTGCTAAAAGTTAAAGCTTTTTTGATAAATGATTAAAATTGTTTTTGATACCATATGATATGTTTATTCATACTTATGGATCAATCCAAAATCAAAGGGAGTCCAGAAACAAGCTTTCAAATTACTTTCCTTAAAGGCACTATTTGCCCAGGAATTACAGGTTTTAAAACATGAATAACTACCGTTAGCTTTATAAAAGGTATCTCTTCTTGAATATCCGCTATCCGGGACATGAAGAATATCATTTTGTGTATCCTTTTTAAATGAGGATAAGATATACGCATTTAACTTTTCTAATTGAGCAGAACTTACGTATACCTTACTCCAGGTTTTGTGCACCTGACTGTACCTTGTAACATGCATCAATGTTGTACTTTTTAAAAATAAGGCTCCAAAGGCATTATTAAAAGTTAAATCACCCCAGGTAGGAGTATGTATATAAAAGTTTTCATCTCCCCATCCAAAAGCTACATATGTATCTGTTTCTTTTACCTTTAATGGATTTTTTAGTTTTATCTCCAGAAGATCATAAGGAATAATAATATCAAGATGTACCCCATTTGTAGTAAGATAAACAGCTTTGTTTGATTGATTAACAACTTCATCATTATTGACAGTGATATATGTCATAAGCAATGAAACAACCATATAACTCGTTGGAATTAATAACAGATATAAAACCCATTTCAACGTTCTTTTTAGTATTTTCATATCAAAGTAGTCTTTAGCACGTTACTTTCTGTTAGTAAACAAAACGATCAAGAACTAAAAATACAGAGTTTTAACTAATATGAATTGTTTTCTTTAAGTTTCTCCTTATAAATTACCAATTAAGGTTAAGCAATAGAATATTTCTTATATATTTTATCTATACATTTATCCCAGTTTGTAATGAAATTATTGATTATATTTTTAATTTATATTTACAAACAGATTTACTACTCTAATGAAAATCAATTAAGAAGTAAAGAATATTTTTAATCCTATACTGCGAAGCTACTCACTGTTTCAACAATGTAATTATACTTTTTCCACCTTTTACAATATGAAAAATACAATTATCTTATTAACTTTAACCTTGGTTATTACTTATACTCAAAAAATTAATGCTCAGGTTACTTATCCTGATTGTGAAAAGGCTAAAGACCTAAACAAATGCTACGATAATAAAATACTGGCTTTTACGGATTCTCTATTGACCAAGACAATTAAAGAAAAAATTATCCGGTTCTCTAAAAAGGATACTATACAAATCTACTCTCGTATCAATTTTTTAAAAACAGGTGAGGCAACAAAATCTTTATCTGAGTTTACTATATCAATAGATAGTATTGATCATAGCGAGTTGGATTATTTAATTGGCAAATTACCAATAGTTAGTCCAGCTTTAAACTATGATGATGAACCTATGGATTATACAATGAGAGCTCCCATAAATTTTAAAATAGATAGGCTTACACAAGAACTTGTCCCTATAAAGGAACACGAAACAATTGAGTACGAAAAATCACCTGCTAAAATAGTGGTTAATGATCCAGATCAATTCCCTATTTATGAAGGTTGTGATAATAATTTAACACTTATAGAAGCCAAAAAATGCGTACAAACTATAATTTCAAAACATATTGGTGATAATTTTAATATGCAAATATTAAATGATAATGGGATTCCTTCATCTAAAGTATTTATTTTATTTAAGGTTAATAAAGAAGGAGAAATTATAGATTTTAAATCCAGAGGACCACATCCTGCCTTAGACATTGAAATTACTCGAGTAATAAAATTATTACCTAAATTTATTAAACCCGCCATGAAAGACGGAGAAGCTGTTTCCGTTCCATTTGGTATGGCTGTCAACCTTCAATTGAACTAAGTATTAATTATAAGCTGAATAATCAAACCAAAAAATGAATACTATCTCTAAAATATTAATTTTACAAAGATTCTAATTTTCAAAGACAGCCACTGCTCTTACGGGTGATCCCGTTCCTCCTCTAATTTTTAATGGTAAACCTATAAACCTAAAACGCCCTCTACCAACTAATAAATTTAAATTAATCATATTTTCGTAATGAGTAAAACCTAATTCACCGCAAATCCTATGTACTTCTTTATTAGAAACTTTAGGCACTCCCGGAGACATGGTTTCTACACCAAAAGCTGCAATCTCTTTTTCGCCAAACCATCGTGCTACTTCTGCTGTTATTCCCGGACCGTTTCCCCAATCATCACTACCAAAATTCTTTCTATAGTGATCCGTATATAGTAAGATAGTATCCCCTTTTTTGATATCAAGTTCATCATTTAAGCAGGCTTTTTTGATTTCATCTAATTCTATCAACTCCTTTAATCCTTTATATGATAAATCAAGACATATTCCTTCTGTATAAAACATTGATAATGGCATGGTATCAATAGACTTCTCTTTATATGCTTTGTCCATATGATTTAATGCATCCACATGGGTTCCTGTATGCTCGCCCATTTCTAATTTATAAACACTTGGTGTAACTGTAGTAGGGTTCTTGATACCTT
Source organism: Aquimarina addita (assembly GCF_039539305.1). NCBI lineage: Bacteria > Pseudomonadati > Bacteroidota > Flavobacteriia > Flavobacteriales > Flavobacteriaceae > Aquimarina > Aquimarina addita. Next base: position 194,101 of record NZ_BAABCW010000004.1, read on the forward strand.
CCCACTCTTCGTGGGTATTATGAATACTCATCTTTACTTGTGGTAAACTTTTATAAACAGGCATCCCTGTAAATATTTCCTGACTAAGGTCTATAATTTCACTCATTATCGTATTATTACTATTAATTGTAGTATCAATCAATAACCACTGTTAATATATTGTGCATTTCTTTATTATCCTCTAATGTTATCACTTTTGTTCTTGCAGATTCATTTTTCTTTCCCCAATTTTTATAAATAGTAGCGTAGACTTTTGTTCTTGTTGATGTTCTGTTTCTATTAGACGCAAAATATTTTACCTTTACTTCATATTCTCCTTTTTTAGCATCCTGTAGGATATACATTTCAGGGCCGTATCCCTGAGTTACATCTGCAGTCATATATCCACCTATTTTTGTAGTATTATTTTGATAATAGCATTCTTCTCCAGTAGGTTCAACCACATGTAAGTCGATATCGGTATTATCAGTATTCCATGAAATAACCAGCATTAAATCAGCGTATTCTTCTTTAAATTCGCTTCTCAATGTTTTGTAACGCGATGTTGCATATGTTGCTAAGGCAAAATTAGCTCTATCTTTTATCTGTCCTAACAAATTGAGGTATTCCAGTGCTACAATCCTCCTAAATTCTCCAAAACGAGGGTCCCATTTTGCAGTAATAGCAATCTCATAATACAATAAAGAGAGTTCATAATTCTCTATATTAGCTAATGATTTTGCTATTGCCTGATAAGTTTGAGGTTCATAAGGTCTCGTGGTCAATACTCTTTTAAATAAATAGTACGCTTGCTCATTGAGTCCCCAATCAAGAGCTGTAAATCCTACATCTCTTGCTAAAACAGTGTTTCCTGGATTTTTCTCAACTAAGGAACTTATTACTTTTAATGCATCTGATGCGCCATATTTTTCTAACCTTCTATTAGCTTCTTCAGAAACTACATCGTAATTAAGTTTTGGTTGTAATAAAGAGTCAGAAAATTGTGTCGGGATCTCCTTCTTATATATGGAGGCACACTCCAATTCTTTTTGAATAATAGAGAAATTGGCTTCTGGGGTTTTATCCACCAGAATCTCAAGAGAAGCAGGAATAGTAAAATCCATACCATCTGTATTAGCTAAATGTTCTATCCATTGCTTAAAAGTGTTTTTAGAGCTTCCCAGTAGTTCTTTAATATCCTTTAGCACTACTAATAATGTTTCCTGAACCGTAGTTGAAGCTACTACATACGCATCTTCTGTTGCTCTTATATTATATGCATTATAGTCTTCTTCTGTGTCCAACATAAGAAGCGAGCAAGTTTTACCTGGTATTTTAAAATGTTTAGCATAAGCGATAGACTTTTTTTCTGTAACATAATCGAATTCTTCAAGAATACCAGTAGCGATTTGACCGTATACTCTGGATGTCAATTCAGAATCGATGGATGTATTGATCTCCATTTCAATTTCTTTCATACTATTATTCTGAGAAACTTCTAAGTGTACTTTTGTCCCTTTGGAAATTGTTCCTCTTCCTGTGATCAATAATCTTTGACCTTCGTATATATAATCAGGTCTACCAGCAATCAAAATATCTTGTGTATCCGGAATACTAATCTGATCAATTCTCCAAGGTACTGTGGCAAAGGCTGTACTTACTTTTTGTATTTCATCTTCTCCAGTAACAGAAAACAAAGCTCCTCCACTAGATCTGGTTAAGTGATTTAATGTAGACAAACTTGTTCCGGACATTCCGGTATTGTACGCAAAAACACGTTCATTATTAGTAAGATGTCCAGCCATCTTATAAGCATCGCTTTCTCCCCAGGTATCCGCCCCATCACTCATCAAAAATATGGTATTACTAGTATTTTTTGTCCACTCTGCATTAGAAATAGTCGATAAGGCAAAATTGATGTCACTTGCGCCTTCGAGTGCTATCTGATGAGCATACTCCAGAAATGCTTTTACATTTTCTGGAGTATTTTCTACCAATTCCTTTTTCCACCAAAATGTTTCTATATTAAATAACATAACGGTAAATTTCTTAATAGTATTTGGGTTATTTACTAAAATTGCTTCTGTTAATTGAAGCCATACATTAAACTTATCTGGATTAGAACTTAAAGAAACATCCAATGCTATTATTGCATTATCACTAATTTCAACTTTTGAAGAAGGAGGCAATACAGGTGTTATGGAACTGGCAAAATAAGAAGGTTGACCTTCTATTTTAGGGCTTTGTAAAGCTATATTCTTACTATCTTGATATCTAATTTCAATTTCTTCCTCTTTTGGATTTACCATTCTAAAGGTTTCCGTTGATTTTTCAGATTGCATCTTTATATCCGGAGTAATTTTAAATGATACTTCTTTAATTTTAGCAACTTCAACATCTAAAACCAAGGGACAATCTACCTTCGGAATAGAAAAATTATATACCCAGTCGTCATCTATAGCGGTCAAATTAACATCATAACCAATCACTATACGATGTAATTTATTAGGCATTAATGGATACACCTTACAATTATATACATCAGCTCCAGCCCATTCTGCTAACGCTGGATCAACTCTTCTTCTCACCGTCTGTCCATAAGCAAAAGCTGCTTTTTCTTTTTCTACCACTCTGGCAACCTTTGGAACGCTCCAGGAGTTGGATCTCATCTCTCTAATCTTCTCTTCAGAAAAAACCAACGCTTCCTGATCAATAAACGGAATAGAATCCTTTCTTTTATCTCCATCTAAAAGTATTGATTCACCAAAGGCAAAATAATAAGGAGAAGCTCCTTGTGGTAATCTCATCTTAAATGTACCTTCTAATTGCTGATCATTATCATTATAAAAAAAACAATCAATCAAGACTCTTGCTCTAATCCCATCTACCTTAATGGCTATCTGAGAACCTTTAAGAGCCAACTGTTCATTATCACCTACAAACAATGTGGCAGTATTTACTATTTTATTTGATCTTTTCCAGGTTTTTGAACGATTCTTACCATCTTCTGAAGACTTCTGAGGTTCTGTAATTTCTTCATAATCGTCACTTGCCTCTTCTGACATCTCAGCGGCTACCATTCCCATTTCTCTATGGCTATTACTACATCCACTAAAAAACAAAACAGAAAGAAATAAAAAATAATAAATACTTTTCATAGGCTATTAGATTTAATTTTAAACTATATCAAAACGTATGGTTAACTAATACTATTAATGTCACAATATCCGAAAATGTTACCAATCAGCATGTGGTTTACAATAAATTTACACTCAAAACAATAACATAATGATATTGTAATATATATAAAACGCGGACATAAGACTAACATAACAAACTGTATATACTTTTGGAGTCTAACACTAATTAATTAAAAACTCATGAAAAGGAATATTGTAAGTACATTTTTTTTACGCTCAACAATGCTATTAGTTTTGGCTACTGGTTATATAAGTTGCAATGTAGAAGATGGGGTAGATGGACAAAATGGCGTTGACGGTGTCGATGGAGAAGATGGTACGGATGGAGAAGACGGAGCAGATGGGGAGGATTTTGTTACAGAAGAAACTATGTTTAGTCATAAATCTCCCGTAACACCTTTAATCCAGATGTCTCCTCAATTTGGGTATGTAGATGCATATACATTAATGACCACTACTGATGCACCATTAGGAGATAATGGTTTTAAACTGGCAGGATCCGCTGATGGAGCGGGCTTCTTAAAAAATGAATCAGGAGACGGTTATATCTATATTGTTAATTGTGAAGATAGTTATGCTGTTGCACGTATTTATTTAGATGAAAATTTAAATCCAGTATCAGGAGACTACTTACTAAACTCAGAAGTAGCTGATTATGCACGTCAATGTTCAGGTACCATGTGGGAAAAAGAAATACATGGAGGTTCTAATGATTTATTTTTATCCGCCTCAGAAGATTATCATTATACTGTAAAAGGAATTGACCCAAGAGTCACTACTCCAACACCATCAGCAGATTTTGGTCTGGATGCACTAGGTCAGTTTCAATGGGAGAATGCGGTACCACTTCCTAAAGAAACATATTCTGGTGCTACGGTAATTATAGGTGGTGATGATAACAGAGATCCTGCTACAGCGATGGGACAATTAATTTTATATTATTCTCAAAATGGAGACGACGATCTACAGAATGGAAAAATTTATGTATTGAGACTGAAGCAAGTATCAGATGGTTCTGGAGGAATTGTAGATGTTACACCTGATACTATGTATGATGAAGGGGATATTGATTACCAAACAGAATATGAAGTAGAATTCGTAGAAATTGAAGATGGTAAAAATAAAACATATGAGGAAATGGGAACTGCCTGCCTTGATAACTTTGCATCACAATTTATGAGAATAGAAGATGTGGACTATCAAAAAGGAGCTGATGAGAATGCCAGAAACATATTTTTTGCTGTAACAGGCAGAGGCCCTAATAGTGGAGTTACTATGAATAATTGGGGGACTGTATATAAATTGGTTCTTGATGATATAAACCCATTAGAAGGAAAACTTACTCAAATTGTAAGTGGCAATGTAAGTACCGAAGACTCTTTTAAGGGAGATGGTGAATTATCTATCTTACAAAGCCCCGATAACTTATGTGTTACAGAAAACTTTGTGTATATACAAGAAGACCCTAATAGTGAGAATCGTGGACATACTGCTTATATTTATCAAACCAATCTTAATGGTTATCAGCCCAGAGTTGTCATGGAAGCTGTGGTTCGTCAAGATCTGGATCCTACAAATGATGCACGTTTAAGAGATATTGAATATGGAGCTCTGACAGATATATCGGATAAAATAGGGGTTCCTGATACTTTTATTCTAGCTGTACAACCTCACTATTGGCAGGATGAATCTTTTCTCTCTTTAGACGGTCATTTTTTTCCTGATGTAGGTGATGGACAGGATGAAGATTTTCAGGCTTCTCAGCTCCTTATATTAAAAGGATTACCAAGATAGTTTTCACCCAATATAAATTTTATCAATAAGGTAAAAAGTTTTCCATGAACATATGGGAAGCTTTTTACTTTTTTCTAAAAATGGATATGAAAAAACAACATGTTACAATTTTGTTACTCCTGATATCTGGTATCGTATTATATTCTTGTCATGAAAGACAAAAAAAGTCTCTAAATGATGCTTATGAAGATTTAGAAACTGTTAGTTGGATTAGGGTTCAAGAATATTATAAAAATCATATTAAAGAAGCTATTATAATGCTAGATTCTGTGCAATTAGCAATACCGAATCAAGAAAAAACGACCTATTTTTTTAAAAAAGCAAGAATTGCATTTAAAAAAGCTGAGCCCTACGCATCATATCTAAATCCTGACGTAGGTCATAAAGTTAACGGTCCTGCATTGCCTACATATAAGGAAGACAGTGGTAGAATTATGGATCCAATAGGATTGCAAACAATGGAGGAATACATATATGATGGAGATATTAATAATCCAGACTTTAAAAAAATTACAAGTATTACCAAAGGCATGTTTGCAATTTTAAAAAAAGATCTTGACAAAAGAAAGTTAAACCCTGAGCGATTTTTTGTTTCTACACATCAGCAATTATTCAGATTGGTAAGTTTAGCCATGGCTGGATTTGATACTCCCATAAGCCAACTTAGTATCCAAGAAACATCAATTTCGTTACAGAGTCTACAATATGTATATGAACATAGCATACAACCAATCATACTGAAAAAAAAGCCTGTTTTAAACGCTTCTTTTATCAAAAGTATCAATAAAGCGGTTCAGTATATCGGCGAGCATGATGATTTTATAAATTTTGATCGCTTCACATTTATAAGAGATTATCTTAATCCTATTACCAGAGATTGGGTAGCTATAAGAAAGGAAAGTGATCTATGGAAAGGATCTTCGTCATTTGCCATGAATTTTGATGCTCCTACCTTTTTTGAAGAGAACTCTTTCAATATGGATTTTTTTAAATCTGCCAAAAATAGAAAACCTTCTAAAGATCAGATTGAATTAGGTAACAAACTATTTTTTGATCCTAAAATTTCAAAAAACAAAACTATTTCTTGTGCTACATGTCATCTGCCAGAAAAAGCATATGCAGATGATGTTGCATTGAGCAGTGATAACTCTGGTATCCGATTACAGAGAAATACGCCTACACTTATGAATGCTGCATTTCAAAAAGCTTTTTTTTGGGATGGAAGATCTGCTACCCTAACGGATCAGGTCAATGCTGTTTTCAAAAATAAAAAAGAGTTTGACACAGAAATCCATCAATTCTCAGGAGAGATACTACAAGACACCACTTATTATTCTTTATTACAGAAGGCTTATGGAAAATTACCAAAAGGAAATCAAGAAATCATACGTGCCATTTCATCTTATGTTGCCACATTAAAAGGTTTTAATTCAAAGTTTGATCAGAATATCCGTGGAGAAATAGATACTTTTTCTGATTCAGAAAAAAGAGGATTCAATTTATACATGGGCAAAGCGTTATGTGCTACCTGCCATTTTATACCCTTGACTAATGGAACCGTTCCTCCTTTTTTTAAAGAAACAGAAAAAGAGGTAATTGGTGTTCCTGCAACAACTTCAAATAAAAAACTAGACGACGATGTTGGATTTTATACAATGTTTGAAGAAGAAATTCATAAGGGAATGTTTAAAACTCCTACTATACGAAACGCATCACTAACAGCTCCTTATATGCATAATGGTGTATATAATACTTTAGAACAAGTATTAGAATTTTATAACCTTGGAGGGGGTGGCGGATTAGGTTTTGATTTAGAATATCAAACGCTTCCTTTTGATAACTTAGAATTGTCTGATCAAGAACAAAAAGATATAATTGCTTTTATACATACTCTGGAAGATGTAACTATAGATACCAAAAATTATTAAAATCAAAAGGCTAGGTGAAAATACCTAACCTTATGATTTTATTTTTGATTTATTAAGCGAATTTTATTCTTTAACGATTTTTAAAGTCATATCTCCTTTATTTGTATTGATTGCAAGTAGATAAATCCCACGAGAAAGATTAGAAATATTTAACTGATTAAAATTAGCCTGTGCTATATCTGATTTTACTCCTTTAATATCGTAAATGGATACTTGTTTTATATCAATATCAGCATCTGCATCGATATTTATAAAATCTGTCGCAACTGTAGGAAAAACATTGACTTTATTTTTTAATATTGCAGCAACTTCTGTAACTGATAAAGCCACTGGCTCAATTACTCTAATGTCATCTATTAGTACATTAAAAGGATCATCATCAAAAGTTCCTAAAGAAATGGACAAGTCATAATCACCATCTATATCTGGAGTAAATGTATTTTCTACTTCTGTCCAATCATTATTTTGAGCAAACCGATTAGAAGACAATGTGGATGCACTTCCGGCTCTTGAAATTTGTAACGATATCGGATGAGAACCATTAAAATTAGCGTCTATATATCTATATTTATAAAGTATAGTATACTCTATATTAGCTTTCATAGGTACCTGACTTATAATCTTAGGCCGCATAGTATTATCTGTGATTGCAAATAAGCCGCTTGATGTACCTTCTTCAAAATCCATGGTGTTTTGAGTAACACTATTTTCGGTTACCCAAGAATCTACCAAACCTTCTGTCCAGTTTTCTAATCCTCCATTTATGATTACATCAGTTTGAGATAATAGTGTGCCCCCTGATAACAGGACAATAAAAAATAAAATTTTTTTCATCTTTATATTGTTTAAATTAATAGATATTTTAATGATTTCAAAATTATGAATTATTTAGAAGTTTTTAATAGTGATGCTAATAACAATCACTTTTTTTAACTTATTGTTTATTTTTATTAACTTATCGTAATACTTCAATAAACTTACACTACTATTTTTATGCTCCATACGTAAAATTTATACTTTTTTAGAATTATTATAAAAATTGTTCGTGATAAACCTTCTTTTTCTAATATATTTTTGTTAATTTTATTAACAATTGAAGCATAAACCCGACTCAGGAAAAAGAAGATGATTGCACCGACCCTCCCCACTAATGAAGAGTTCAGACTAGACGCTCTTAAATCCCTTAATATATTAGATACTGAAGCAGAAAAAGAATTTGATGATATTACAAATTTAGCAGCTTATGTATGTAATACAGAGATTGCTTTGATTACTTTAATTGATACGAATAGACAATGGTTTAAATCTAAACATGGTCTGGATGTTTGCGAGACTCCTAGAGAACACTCATTCTGCGCACATGCAATTTTAGAACCAGAACAGCCTTTTATAGTCACAGATGCAAGAAATGACCCAAGATTTGAAAAGAATCCATTGACAGCTAATGATAAAATCGTAGTTTTTTATGCCGGAATTCCTTTAATAGACAAGGATGGTTTTGCCTTAGGAACCCTGTGCGTTATAGACAGTACTTCTAAAAATCTAAATGAAAAACAATTACAATCTCTTACATCTCTTGCGAATCAAGTAGTATTACTTTTTGAACTTAAAAGAAAAAACAAAGATTTAGAAGAAATTCAGGATACACTAAAACAACGTAATGAATCTCTCAAAGAATTCGCTCGTGTAATTTCTCATGATCTTAAAATGCCATTGGCTAATGTGATTACTACCTGTGATCTTCTTAAGCTAAAACTAGGTGATCAATTAGATGAAGAAACACTGGAATATTTTGGTTATATCAAACAATCCTCTTTTTCAATGAGTGATTATATAAATGATATTTTAGACCATTATGAAAGTGATAGCCTGGTTCAAAATGCTCCAGAAACCTTCTTATTAAATGATTTATTGGATGAAATTTGTGACTTATTGGGTCTTAAAACTGATAATGCCATATTTTTTCCTTCAAATAACCCTACAATCGTATGTAATAAATCTGCATTAAAGCAGATATTTTTTAATTTAATAGGAAATAGTATTAAATATAATGATAAAGATTATATCAAAATACATATTGAGAGTACAGAAGATGATGTTTTTTACTATTTCAAAATTACAGATAATGGAATGGGAATTCCTAAAAATGAAATCAAAACTATTTTTGAACTATTCGCTACTGTTAATGGAGTAGACAGAAATGGAAATAAAGGAAATGGAATTGGATTATCAACTGTAAAAAAATTAATACAAAATCTAGGAGGATGTATTAAAGTAAAATCCACATTAGGTGTATTTACCACTTTCAACTTCTCTATTAAAAAATAACTAGACTTTATCATCTCTATTTTAAAATAAAGACTTTGGCTCTAGTTTTCTCTAAACGAGCAGAATATAGATGTTTTTTTTCTAAATCAATAAGCAACTGCCTTTTTAAGTTTCTGAATGCCTTTGATATTATGGTAAACTATTTTTTAACGCAAGCCTCTGCACATTTTTCTCCATCAATAGCTGCAGAAATAATACCACCTGCATAACCTGCACCTTCGCCACAAGGGTACAGTCCTTTAACCTGAGTATGTTCTAAAGTTTTCCAATCTCTGGGAATTCTCACTGGAGATGAAGTTCTGGATTCTGGTGCATGTACAACCGCTTCATTAGTTAAATATCCTCGCATACTTTTATCAAAAGCTTTAAACCCATATTGTAAAGTTTTATGTATAAACTCAGGAAATACAGTTGACATATCCGCGCTGGTAAGCCCAGGTTTATAAGATGTATCTGGCAAATGAGTAGAAACTTTGCCTTGTGTCATATCCAGAAGTCGTTGCGCAGGTACTTTTTGTGTCTCACCTCCTACCCTCCAAGCCTGTTGTTCAATGTTTTTCTGAAAATACATAGCTGCTAATGGTCCATACTTAGCGTACTCCTTAAAATCATCTAGGCGTAACTCAACCACAATACCACTATTAGAAGTGGGTTGATCCCTTTTTGAAGGTGACCACCCATTAGTTACAACTTCTCCGGGCTTGGTTGCACAAGGAGCTATCACACCACCTGGACACATACAGAAAGAATACATCCCTCTACCTCCCACTTGTTTTACAATACTATAAGGAGATGGAGGTAGATAAGGGCCACGCACTTCACATTTATATTGAATCTGATCAATCAATTGCTGTGAGTGCTCTACCCTTACTCCTAGTGCAAAAGGTTTTGCCTCTATAGCAACCTTCTTTTTATATAATAATTCAAAAATATCTCTAGCAGAATGTCCAGTTGCTAAAATTACTTTATTAGTCAGAATCTTACTTCCATCTTGCAAAGTGACACCGTTTATTTCATTATTCTTTATTTCAAAATCGGTTACCCGTGTTTCAAAATGTATTACACCTCCACATTCAATAATTTTTTTTCTAATAGATGCAATAATGTCGGGTAATTTATTAGTCCCAATATGTGGATGTGCTTCTACCAAAATTTGATCCGTAGCACCAAAACCCACTAATAATTTCAGAATTCTATGGACATCCCCTCTTTTTTTGGATCTGGTATATAATTTACCATCGCTATAGGTACCTGCACCCCCTTCTCCAAAACAATAATTAGAATCTTCATTAACTATGTGATCTCTATTAATTGCTTTAAGATCTCTTCTTCTTGCTCTTACATCTTTACCACGTTCTAAAACAATAGGTTTAAAGCCTAATTCTATGCTTCTTAATGCTGCAAAAAGTCCTGCAGGGCCAGCTCCCACAATAATAATTTCTGATGCATTTGATACATCCGGATATATAGGTAATTGGATAGGGGCTTCTGCATAAACTTCATTTACAAATACATTTATCTTTAAGTTTATCTTAATCGCTCTTTGACGTGCATCTATGGATCTCTTAAGAATTTGTATATGTTTGATTTCCTCTAATGGAATCTTATTTTTTTTAGAAACCTGATACTTTAATTGGTTGGGATTCGCAGCAGTTTCTGGCGATACTTGTATGGTAAATTCGTGTTGCAATTATAAATCTTCTAATTTTTGCGAAGATACAATACTTAAGTGAACTGTATAAGGTACTAAATACGAAATCAGACATCAGAACTTTTCTAATGTGAAAAAATAATCAAACAAAAACGTAAAGGTATTTAAAAACATAAACCTCTAAAATCTAATAATCAACGTATGTAAATTATACATTACGAACATAAACCAATTTAAACTTTTTATTATTTTGAGTTCGTTTTTCGATTTCGAATTGATCTAGTGAATTGAATAAGGGAGTCAATTTTTCAAATCCAAAATTCCTGGAATCAAAATTCGCTTGTTTTTTAAGAATTAGAGACCCTACATCTCCCAAAAATGCCCATCCGTCCTCATCTGCAGCATCAGAGACAGAATTTTTTAATAATCTAATTACTTTTGGAGTTATTTTATCCAGATTAGACTTAGTTGATTTTCCTTTTTCATCTTTCTTTTCAGTGTCTGTTTGAAGAATTTCCAGGTAAATAAATTTATCACACGCTACAATAAACGGATCCGGAGTTTTCTTTTCTCCGATACCATACACCACCATACCTGCTTCTCGCAATCGCATTGCCAATTTGGTAAAATCACTATCAGAAGAAACCAGACAGAAACCATTCACCTTTTCTGAATACAGAATATCCATAGCATCAATAATCATAGCAGAATCTGTTGCATTTTTACCTGTAGTATAGCTATATTGCTGAATTGGATTTATTGCATTTTCCAATAATACATTCTTCCATTTTGCGAGATAAGGTTGTGTCCAATCCCCATAAATTCTTTTAATGGTTGGTGTACCATATTTAGTAATCTCTTCCATCATCACTTTGATGTATTTTGCCGGTATGTTATCGCCATCGATTAAAACGGCTAATTTTGTATCTTTTATCATCATGTTTTTAAAGGTACGAAACCCTCCTGGATGATCATCAAAAAATCTGAAGACCCTTACAATTAAAACGGAATCTTTACCTTTATTATTGAGAATTAAGATTATATTTGATATAAATAAACAATCTATTATACACATGAAAAAACTTATTTTAGTAGCCATAGCGCTTATCGGATTTACTACAACATCTCATGCTCAGTCTTTTAAATTTGGTTTTAAAGGAGGTTTAAATTTTGCAACTATCAATGGTGATGGCATTGATGCTGATTCCAGAACAGGATATCATTTAGGAGCTGTTGGACAAATTGGTGTCGGTCCATTATTTGCCATCCAACCTGAGATTTTATATTCTGCACAAGGAGCTAAGGATTTTGATATTGACTATCTTAACGTACCTATTTTAGTAAAATTAAAATTTGCCAAATTTCTTAGTGTAGAAGCAGGTCCTCAATTTGGTTTTGTCGTAAATGATGATATCAAAAGCGGAGGAGAACCAGAAAGTTTTGATATGAGTGCCGCTATCGGAGCGGGAGTAGAATTCAGTAAATTCTTTGCCCAACTGAGATATAATATTGGTCTCACTGATGTTACAGATGGTGGGGATATTAAAAACTCAGCCTTTCAGGTATCGGTAGGTTATTATATTTTTTAAAAACTAATAATACTAATACAGTTTTAAAACAATACCCCATTGGATTCTAGAATCCAATGGGGTATTGTTTTAAATAGTTCTTTAAGCAGAAAGTAACGACAAAATCATATTATTATATGATATAAGAAGAAAAGACTTCTTTTTACTCATTCTTGCGTCTAAATATTCTGGTTCTTCACCTTAAGACCCAAGGAAGAGCCTCGAGTAAATACTATGGTAAACTCTAGTCATCACTTCAATTAGAACTCCTTCGCTTTCTACTGTAATTTCTATTATTTCGATTCGAATTAGAATTCCCTCTGGATTTTGCTTTTTTCTTAGAAGCTCCCCTGCTGTTATCAAAAGTAAAACTTGGTTCATATCCCTCAATACTATCCTTTGGTAAAGTCATACCTAATAACTTTTCGATACCTATAACATAGTCAACTTCTTCATCAGAAACTAAGGAGATGGCTTCCCCACTGGCTCCTGCTCTACCTGTACGTCCGATTCTGTGGACATAATCTTCAGAAATGTTAGGTAATTCATAATTAATAACATGAGGTAATAATGGAATATCCAATCCACGGGCGGCGATATCTGTAGCAACTAATACTCTGATTTTATTCTTTTTAAATCCATCTAATGCCTTTGTCCTTGCCCCTTGGCTTTTATTGCCATGTATTGCAGCAGAGGTAATCCCGTTTTTTACTAACTTTTCGCTCAATCGATTAGCACCATGTTTCGTTCTGGTAAATATAAGTACCTGTTTCCAGTTACCATCGGCAATTAATTGAACCGTTAATGCGGTTTTTTTTGTTTTATCGACTAAATACATTTTTTGATCTACCTTTTCTGCAGTTGTATTCTCAGGAGCTGCTTCTACTGATACTGGATGGTGTAAAATACCACTTGCCAATTTTTTAATTTCTTTAGAGAAAGTAGCAGAAAAAAGTAAATTCTGACGTTTCTGAGGTAATAATGCCAGAATTTTATTAATATCCCTCTGGAAACCCATGTCCAACATACGATCTGCTTCATCTAATACTAAAATATCGACCTGAGATAGTGATAAAGCCTTTTGATTATGTAAATCTAATAATCGTCCCGGAGTAGCCACTAATACGTCCACCCCGTTTCGTAAAGCTCTAATCTGTGGATTGGCATTCACACCCCCAAAAATCACCAGAGATCTAATATCTACAAATTCACTATATGCTCTTACATTATCTAATATCTGAGCAGCTAATTCTCTTGTTGGCGTTAATATTAGTGAGCGAATGGGTCGTTTTCTCCTCTGTTCTCCCTCAGATAAAATTTGAAGAATCGGTAACGTAAAACCAGCAGTTTTACCAGTTCCTGTTTGGGCAGATGCTAAAACATCTTTTCTTTCTAAAATAAAAGGGATTGCTTTTTCTTGAATTGGTGAAGGCTCAGTATACCCTTTTTTATCGATTGCTTTCAATAAAGCATCAGATAATCCTAATGATCTAAATGACATAAACATTGTTTAAGAAATACAACCTATACAATGATTTAAAATTCAAAAGGAATTGGTATACCTGTAATTTCTAATTATGGCGTAAAGGTACATTTAATTTTAGGATATATAGAACCCTCTTTTTCTTCTCCTGTTTATTCTTTGTTTTTTCACTAAAAACGACATCATAATAAATAACGAATATATAATTAGGAACCGCAGATATGGCTTATTCTTTTATACTACCTTAAGAATCTTATATTTTTGAATTCAAACTTATATAGTGAATACAAATGAAATATTAAAACCAAAAAAACATAGCATATATCTAGAAGCTGGGATTAGTAGTCGAATTTTAGGTATGGAATTTTTGTTTAAAAAACCAGTCACAGATACCAAAAAAACGAGGTTTAAAAAATACCTATCAGAAATAGAACCTAACTAACATGACACTTTTGTACATGAAGATCAAGCGCAAAAATTCATAAAAATAGTCAAAGAAATACTTCAGGATAAAATTAAAAAAGAGACACTACATTGGTACATAACCAAGTAGATGCAGGGAATTAACAGGTAAAACCCTAAATCATTATTTTTAATGTATTCTTTATACAATAAAGAATTTACCTTTTTAAAAATAATGCTACATGAAGCACAAATATATTTTCAACCCAGTTTTTATTAGTTCTTTATTGACCCTTTTGTTAAATGATCAATATCTCAAATACGCTTATCACAACTGGGTAACTGGCAAATTATCGGATGTTTTTGGTATTATCGTTTTTGCTTTGTTCTTCACTGTTTTTGCTCATAATTATAAAAAAAGTATTTTTATTGGTACAGCGATTTTATTTAGTTTTTGGAAAACACCCTATAGTCAACCGATCATTGATTTCTGGAATAGTCAAGGAATTATATAATTTCAAAGAACAATAGACTATACAGACATTCTTTGTATAGTAATTTTATTTCCGGCATATAAATATACACCTTCAGCTCATTATTTAGGGCTAAAAGTTAAACGAACTAACCTTTTGATCTATCCATTATGTTGCATTACCTTTTTTGCAATCATGAGCACATCACAACGATTTAACTTTATACCTACAGTTAATAAAATTGACAAATATATAACAGTAAAAATACCTAAAGATTCTTTTTTTAATAAGTTAAGTATTGATAATATTGAATATAATAAAAGCTCTTTTTTAGTTGTTAAAAAAGATACTTTAGAAGGGTATACACTACAAAATATTGTGATCGCAAATGATACTATTAAAAGAGCAACCATAGGAGTTCTTGATAAAGGGATGCGCACAGAAATATATATCGATAGCATCTTTTTTAAAGAGAATAGTCAATTTAAAGGATTTCGTTTATATTCTGGCGATAAATCATACAAAAAGCAATTAAAAAAATATAAGGTGGATATGATAGACCTTTTAAAAAAATGATAGTAATTAAAAAATCTTCATACATACCCTTATTCCTAATTATCTACTCTATACTATAGAAATCTACCTGAAAGAAAATTAAGTTTTTTTTATTTCCGTAAACTTTTATTGATACCTGTGATTATAGTATATTTGATAAACGATACGTACGAATGCAATTTAAACATCCGGAATTTCTTTATGCACTATGCGCTCTTATTATTCCTATTATAATTCATTTATTTCAATTACGACGTTTTAAAAAAGTATCATTTACTAATGTACAGTTTCTAAAGGCTGTAACGATACAAACGCGTAAAAGTTCACAGATTAAAAAGTGGTTAACTTTAATAACCAGATTATTAATACTAACAGCACTTATTATTGCCTTTGCACAACCTTTTTTAGCTTCACAGCATGCTATTGGAAAAAAAAGCGAAACTGCTATTTACCTGGATAACTCTTTTAGTATGCAGGCCAAGGGTGCCAAAGGACCCCTCCTACAACGTGCCGTTCAGGAATTATTAAATTCATTGCCAGAAGATGAAATAGTATCTGTTTTTACAAATACGGAAATGTTTAAAGAGGTTACTAAAAAGGATATTCAGAATGACTTACTGCAACTGGAATATACGTCTTCTCAATTACCTTATAATGCTGTATATTTAAAAGCAAAGGAATTATTAAGTACTTCTCCAGAAACAACAAAACGAATAGTGATGGTTTCTGATTTTCAACAAAAAGCAACTGCTTTTACCTTACCAAAAGATGCTGATACAGAAACTAACTTAGTGCAATTACAACCAGTTAGTAATCAAAACATAGCCATTGACAGCCTTTATTTAGGTAAAAATGACAACAATGAACTCATACTTAATGTACTAGTCAGTAATACTAATAGCGATACAAAGGAAACATCGTTAGCACTATATAATGATGAAAAATTAATTGCAAAAACTTCTGTATCTATTCCTAAAAATGGCACGAAAATAACTCAATTTAGAATCGATGAAAATATTAAAGTGAATGGACGTGTTATGCTAGAGGATCCTTCATTGGTTTTTGATAACACCAGGTATTTTACAATCAATACACCTGAAAAAATAAATGTAGTTGCTATTAATGAAGCTTCTGACCGCTTTATTAAAAATATCTACACTACTGATGAATTCTCTCTTATCAGCAGTGCATCTGATGCCCTAAATTATAACGATATTAGCAATGCCAATTTGGTCATTATTAATGAAGTCCAACAAATTCCAATTTCATTGATCAATACCCTAAAATCTTTTACAGAACAAGGAGGAATTATATGTTTTATTCCTAATACCGATGGAAATTTAGTGTCTTATCAGCAATTTATCAATAATTTTTCTACAGAAGAACTATTGCCAGTAAAAACCAGAGAAAAACAAATCACAACGATTCATTTTTCGCATCCACTATATCAAGGAGTTTTTGATAAAAAAATTACTAATTTTCAGTATCCTAAAGTAAATTCATATTATGGGACTAATGGCACTAATCCTATCATATCATATGCTGATAACACTCCTTTCTTATATAAGACAAACGCACTATACATTTTTACCGCAGCCATTAATACTCAAAACTCTAATTTTCAGAACTCACCATTGATAGTACCTACTTTATATAATATAGGTAAACAAAGCTTACAACTTTCTGACATTTCATATACCATAGGACAAACAAACACCTATGACATTGCTACTTCGTTAAGTCAAGATGGGATATTATCTCTGGAATCTGATGAAGAAAGTGTCATTCCATTACAACAAAGTTTTGCTACTAAAGTTAAAATAACAACAGATGAAGTACCTACAAAAGCAGGTATTTATGAACTAAAGGATAAAGAACAGATTATCCAACATGTAAGTTATAATTACGATACTGCAGAAAGTACATTGACTTATTATCCTCTTAAAACTTCTGAAAGTTATACGGTAAGTGAATCTATCACGACCCTGTATGATAAAATAAAAGAAGACACAACTATCGAAGAACTTTGGAAATGGTTTATTATTTTTGCATTGATATTCTTGTTAATTGAAATCTTATTATTAAAATATCTAAAATGAACTTCATCTTAAAGGCTGCAACGGTAATAGATCCCTTATCACCTTTTCATAATCAGACTGTTGATATTTTTATTAAAAACGGTGTCATCGCAGCAATTGATTCGTTAATAGATGCCAGTAATGATGTTGAAGAAATTAAATTAGATACATTGCACGTATCTCAGGGATGGTTTGATAGCAGCGTTAGCTTTGGTGAGCCTGGATATGAAGAACGTGAAACGATAGCAAATGGACTGGAAGTGGCTGCAAAAAGTGGTTTTACCAGTGTTGCTCTTAATCCCAACAATCTACCTATTACAGATACCAGCTCTTCTGTAGGTTTTTTAAAGGGGAAGGCTAATGATCATGCTGTTACATTATATCCTATCGGAGCATTAACATCAAAATCAGAAGGTGTTGATCTTGCAGAATTATACGATATGAAACAATCTGGTGCGATTGGTTTTGGTGATTATAAAAGACCTATTAAAAACCCAAACCTTCTTAAAATCGCATTATTATACGCACAGAATTTTAATGGATTGATTCTTTCTTTTCCTCAGGACTATCAGATTGCAGGAAAAGGAATTGTTAATGAAGAAGAGCAAAGCACATTACTAGGACTCAAAGGAATTCCTGCATTAGCAGAAGAATTACAAATCTCCAGAGATATTTTTTTATTAGAATATACTGGAGGGAGATTACACATCCCAACCATATCAACCTCAAAATCTGTTGATTTAATCAGAGAAGCTAAAGCCAAAGGGTTATCAATAAGCTGCAGTGTCTCTGTACACCATCTATTACTCACGGATACTGAATTAGATAATTATGATGCCAATCATAAAGTATTACCTCCTCTAAGAACTCAACGCGACGTCAACTCTTTATTAAAAGGTATAGAAGATGGTACGATTGATATGATTACTAGTGATCACCAACCTATTGACATAGAGCATAAAAAAGTAGAATTTGATCACGCTACATATGGTACGATTGGTATGGAAAGCGCCTTTAGTATCTTAAATAATTTTATAGTAACAGAAAAAGTGATCACCATGTTTACTAAAGGAAAATCAATTTTTGGTGTTGAGAATATTCCTATTGCTATTGGTAACAAAGCAGATTTAACGTTATTTACACCGCGAGGAGACTCTACTTTCACACAAAACGATATATTATCTACTTCTAAGAACAGTGCCTTCTTAGGAAAAGCCACAAAAGGAAAAGTATATGGTATTATAGGAAATGGAAAAATTATTTTAAAATAATAGAATACCTACAAAATGGAATCCCACGAAGGTACAAAACAGGAAAAAACTACTGCAATCATTGCGTACGTTACCATTATTGGAACAATAGCAGCATTATTCATGAATCAGAAAAAAGAAACTCCTTTTATTTCTTTTCATATTCGTCAGGCTCTGGGATTATGGATTATCTTTTTTGTGTTGGGTGCCTTTACCAGTATGTTTTTTAACTCTCTACTAATAAGCACACCTTTTTATATTTCAATATTTGCATTAATATCATTTGGGCTTATAACCGCTGCTAATGGAGAAGAAAAACCAGTTCCTATTTTGGGAGGTCTTCTTCAAAAAGTATTTGCTTTTATAAAATAGCACTCATTCAGTGATTCTAATTCAAAAAATAAGAGTGAAGAAAAAAGATTTAAATTATTCTTTTTTCTTCACTCTTATTTTTATAACCGATAAAGATGATTAATTAAGGAACATTTTAAACCTTAACTTTTTCATATAAAATAGTAACGGCATTAAATGCTTTAGTTAAATCATTCGTGATTTTATACATTTCTACAGACTTGAATCCTTGATTCATTAATTTGTCTTGATTATTTCTTATCTGTTCCCACTTAGACATAGCAATTGCTAATTTTTCATCAATCTTAGAATTATTAAAATCAGAAATTAATAGCATTGTGATAGCACCATCTAATTCATGATAAACATTCTTAAGCATCTGTTCCGTATTTTTATCTTTTAATGTAGATTGGTTTGCGAAATAGTACAGTCCTAATCTTTGCGCAAGCATTCGCTGTCTCCCTGCAATATTAATAGTCTCTTTAAGCTCCAAACTTGATTCTCCAGAATCAGCATCCTCTAATACATTAGCGTCATTCTGAACAACACCTTTAGATTCCATGATCACAGCAGATACAACATCGTTAGTGGATTTTAGTAAATCTGTATTTAGATCAATAATCTTTTTAGCGTTATCATAACTTGGATTACTCTCTATGAGTTTTTTAAAACTTACCCAAATTCCATCTACTTTAGCCAATCTGTCCTTTGTTAATTTATAACTAGAATTTTGAGCTATGATACCATTTTGTTTTTCAAAAATAATCTTACTAGTTAAGAGATCTCTTTTAGCATTCATATCATTAGGGTTCTCCACAAGATACAAATAGGATTTAGCCATTTTCTGACATAACATACGCTGTTTTCCTGAAACGTTTACCGCTTTATTAAATGTTAGCATACCATACTTAATATTCTGCTGAGCTATTAGCTCTGATGAACCGCATACTAACATACTTACTAAAAAAAGTAAGAAAGTATATTTTAAAGTAAAATTGTTTTTCATTTTGTAGTTTTTAAAATTATTTAATATTCCTCTAATGATAATTTGTTAATTTTATTATCTGACGATAAACCTATAACTAGAATAGTAGAAGTGTTGTCAAACTCTAGTAGATAATGCCTGGTTGTTTCTTCCTCGACCAGAAAGGAAGATTCTCCAATCATCCCTTTGTCCATTTGATTATCCTGAATAAAACTTTCAACCTTTTCTAACGTAAAAGTTGACTGTAATTCTGCAGAAAACAAATCAAAAATAGCTTTCGCGTCCTTAGCATTATAGCTTTCAGATATTTTAACAACCGTCGTTTTATAACTATCCTCGGTTTGAGTAAAGCTTGCCATAGCTATAAAAAGTAAAAATAAAATAGTAATTTTTTTCATATGTATTTGGGTTTATATTTTTAAATATACCCCAAATTACGGTTTAACAGTAATTTAACGGTATCAAATTAACAATATCTTAACATATGTTTATGCTTTTTATTTCTAATTATAGTTGAAAAGAACAAAAGAAAAGCATTAAACACCTTAATAACAAAGGAAAATAAGTAAGTTAAGTATCAAAAAAAACATTTAATATTTCGTTTGTTTATTAAACGATAGAACTTCTTTACCTAACCAATTCAAAAAAACTTATTTTTTATTTTCTCGAACTAAAACTTTTACTAAGTATTCAAATCATCTGAACAAAGAAAATGATGACATAAACTCCCATATTTTTTTGATATTTTTGAATACACAATATTGAAAATATATGAAGTATCTATGAAGAAAAGTATGAAAATAATATTTAAAATTATTATCACGCTGCTTTTAACAATATTCACCCAAATTGGTGGAATTATCTATATAATTACCGAAAGTATTTTTTTAAAGATAAAAGTAAAAAACAGGTTAAAAAAAGTAACCGTATATATCGTAATTTATGTATTCACTACATTTTTAATGGTTCCTCACCTCGCCCCAGTATTTGGTAGAGTTAAAATAACAGAAAACCATCATATTAAAGCACTTACGTTTTTTACTAAGCTTTGTAATAGAAATTATGTAACTCCGCAACTGAATGATGCTTTACAAAACATTGCATTAGAAATGAATACTAAATATCCAAATTTAAAACTAACATATTTAGATGCTAATTTTCCATTTGTAAAAAAGTTTCCTTTGCTTCCGCATCTTAGTCATAGTGATGGTAAGAAAGTTGATATTTCTTTTGTCTATGAATACCAGAATGGAGTACCAAGTAATGATCATCCTTCTATTTTTGGTTATGGAGTCTACGAATTACCAAAACAAAATGAATACAATCAAACCTTGTTTTGTAAAGAAAAAGGATATTGGCAATATGATTTTGCAAAATATTTAACTTTTGGTTTTACAAATAAAGAGTTGAGATTTTCACAAAAAGCTACAAAAGATTTACTTTTGACGATCATTGCTCAAAAACATATAGGTAAGGTTTTTATTGAACCTCACATCAAGAAACGACTTCATTTAGAAAATGCTAAAATTCGTTTTCATGGATGTCAAGCAGTGAGACATGATGACCATATACACATACAACTCAAATAAAAAAGATGCAAACTAAAACATTATCACTACATCATATTATTAAAGAAGCTACGATTAAAAAAGATAAAACTCCAGTTTTATTTATGTTTCATGGATATGGGAGTGATGAAAATGATCTCTTTTCTTTTGCTACAGAACTACAAGAAGAATTATGCATTATCTCAGTTAGAGCGCCATACCCTATGCAACCTTATGGAAATGCCTGGTATGCTATCCACTTCGATAATAACCAAGGAAAGTTTAGTGATGACAAGCAAGCAATAGAATCGCGAGATAAAATAGCCATTTTTATTGATGAAGCTATTGCTGCCTACGACTTAGATGCTACTAATGTTACATTGTTAGGTTTTAGTCAGGGAACAATCCTAAGTTATTCTGTAGCCCTCACCTATCCTGAAAAAATAAAAAATGTAATCGCGTTAAGTGGTTATTTAAATGAAGAAATTATAGGGCCTAACTATAAAGACAAAGATTTTTCTAATCTTGACATTTATTGTTCTCACGGCAGTGTTGATCAGGTGATTCCTATAGAATGGGCACGTCAAGCCCCAGTCAAATTGGCTACAATAGGTATCAAAACTACGCTACATGAATTTCCTGTTGGTCATGGAGTTGCTCCCCAGAATTTTTATCAATTAAAAGAATGGTTAAGTAAACGCATATAAGCAGATCCTTTATTCTTCACGAACCATATTTTGAGCTTACTTCTGTTCAGAATTATTGAGGTATCAGAAACAAAATCATATCTACCTGCATATCATAAAAAGTCACAAGGATAAAATTTTCTTAGACCTAATTCATGCATTAGTAAAGAGTTATCAATGGGTCCTTATTTTAATTGTTTCTCCTCCATTTTTCATATTCAAAATACTGTACTTGTTTATTGGATATTAGAGAGTTATTTAAAATATACTATTTCACAGGTGATTTCTCTACACCTTCTTTACAAACCGTTTCTGTACTTTTGTTACCCCTTCATTGTATCTTTAGATGATCATATCATATTAATTTAGTCCTGTTCAGATAGATCTATTTTTTTTAGATTTTTGATCATTATAAAAAAGATATTACACAAATCACACAAACTCAACTAACATGAAAAATTACACTTATTATTCAATAAGGGGCATTCAATTATTTTTAATAGTTCTTTTATTATTATTTTCTATCCATCTTCATTCTCAATCCATTGTACAAGAACATGGCAGGCTCAGAGTTTCAGGAAATCAGGTTGTTGATAAAAACAATCAACCTTTAAGCTTGGCTGGTAATAGTCTCTTCTGGAGTAATGCGGGAGATACTTCTGATTTTTACGATGGAGAAACAGTCACACATTTAGCAAGTGACTGGAATAGTTCTATCATTCGGGTTGCAATGGGGGTTAAAGAAACTTGGGATGATGGAAACGGCTATATTGATAGTCCTAATGCACAAAAAACAAAAATTCGTAAAGTAATTGACCAGGCTATTGCAACTGGTATGTATGTTATTATTGATTGGCATACTCATGATGCGGAACAATATACCACAGAAGCTGCAGATTTTTTTAAAGAAATGGCACAATTATACGGAGACAAACCTAATGTAATCTATGAAATATATAATGAGCCTATTTTTCAATCCTGGTCTACGGTAAAAAATTATGCAGATACGGTAATTGCAGCGATTAGATCAGAAGATCAGGATAATCTAATCATAGTAGGCTCTCCTACTTGGTCCCAGGATGTGGATGTAGCATCGGCTGACCCCATTGATGACATAAATACGGCATATACCTTGCATTTTTATGCTGGAACTCATAGAGATGGTTTGAGAGATAAAGCAACCACTGCAATGAATAATGGTATAGCATTATTTGTTACAGAATGGGGAGCTGTTGATGCAAGTGGAGATGGGGATTTAGACATTGAAGAAACAGCAAAGTGGATGCAATTTTTCAAAGATAACTACATTAGTCACGTAAACTGGTCTGTTAGCGATAAACCAAGTAATACTGATCCTACAAGAACGGAAACATCTTCGATAGTTCAGTTAGGTAAAGGAATTGATGGGTTAAAAAACAATCAATTAACAGAAACCGGAGTTTACATTAAGGATATTATAGAAAATTGGTCTGATGATGGAGGTGATTCTGGTAGCCAAAATGGTATTATTAGTTGTAATACTGTAGACTGTATTAGAAATGCAATGGAAAATGCACAAGCAGGAGATGAAATTATAGTAGCCTCAGGCACATACACTGCAACTGATAAATTTAATTTTGGCAACAAGGCAACTAGATTTGGCTCAGATAAAAACGGTACTGCATTACAACCAATCACTATCAGAGCTGAAAACCCTTCAAATCCTCCCGTTCTTAAAGGAACTGATGGGGACTATGATGGATATGTAATGTTTATTTTGGGTGATTATTGGATACTTAAAGATTTGATATTAGAAGAAGGGTCTAAAGGCCTTGTTTTTGATAATGCTAACCATGGTGTCATAGAAAACGTAATAGTACGGGAATTGGGAGAAGAAGGAATTCATCTAAGAGATGGGTCCAGCAATAATCTGGTTAAAGATTGTCGAGTTTACAATGTGGGAATTAAAAAACCAGGGATTGGAGAAGGTCTATATGTAGGATCTGATAAGGGGCAGCATGAGAACCCTAGTAATGGTGGAAACCTTTTTGATAATGAATACAGCCCTAGTTGTGATAACAATGTAATAGACGGATGTATTGTTGGTCCTAATGTAACTGCAGAAGGTGTAGATGTAAAAGAAGGCACAGAAAATACGATTATACGTAATTGTACTTTTTCTGCCGATGGTATCTCGGGAGAAAATAGCGCAGATGCGTTTATTGATCTTAAAGGAGCATATGGTTTTGTGTATAATAACACTTTTAATCTGGAAGGGTCTACCATAATTAATGCAGGAATAGATTTCTTAGATAGAGGCACGGGTTTTAATACTGGTTATAGAAATGCAATTTTTAATAACACCTTTAATTTAGAAGGAAGAGGTGATGAAATTCAAACTGCCAGAAAAAAACAAGGTGATCCATCAGAAATTCATGTATGGAATAATACAAGAAACCCGAATACTCAAGATTTTCCTATTAGTGACGGAACAACAAATTTTGTAACACAATCCTGCCCTAGTTGGAATATTATTCCTTGTGATGATAGTGTAGAAAATCAAAACCCAAGTGTAAGCATTACATCTCCTAATAATGGACAATCCTATCAGGAAGGAGATAATATCATTATAAACACAAACGCATCAGATCCGGATGGAAGCATAACAAAAGTTGAATTCTATAACGGTTCTGTAAAATTGGGAGAAGATTCTTCATCTCCATATCAATATAATATTAATAATGCACAAGCTGGTACTTACAATTTAACCGTAAAAGCAATTGATAATGATGGTGCCTCAACAACTTCAGATAGCACAAATGTAATAGTATCTAGTAATACCGGAGGAGAAAATCAAGCTCCCGTAGTTTCTTTTGAAACACCAAGTGGCGACTCCACTGTCAATGAAGGTTATAGTCTATATGTTAAAGTAAATGCATCAGATAGTGACGGGAGTATTGCAAACGTAAAATTATATATCGATGATAACTTAGTAAGACAAGAAAGCTTCGATCCATATGAGTGGGGACATGCAACTTCGCCAAATCCAAATGAAGTAAATAATGTAGGTATGGGCACACATGTTTTTAAAGCCATTGCAACAGATAATCAAGGAGCAACTTCAGAGACTACTTTTACATTAACAGTAGAAAGTGCAAATACAGGAGGAGGTAATAATTGTTCATATAATACACCAAGAACGAGTTCTTTACCAGCAGTGGATCAATCAACCTATGAATATGTGTATGTATTAGGCAATAATGGACCCAACTTTGATAATTTTGAAAAATTCAGAATTAACTGGAATTTAAATAATAACGGATTATATCAATTTTCGATCAATACTACAGATGGAGTTCCTGACTATTACATAGACCTAAGAGATGTCATGACTTACCAACTCAACACAACCGAGCCAGAAGTAACCATTAGCAATTCTGGAATTACTGGTCTAGACGGATCTTACTGGGTAACTACAGATAACGGTAACTTTGTGATGGTTTCTAAAAATAATGATTTTACCCTTTATTTTAGTACTACAGACCAATCTCCTGACTGTGAGAGTGCTGATACTACTAATCCCGTTTCGAATCCAACTCCTACCGGAGATGAATATGTCTATTATGAAGATTTTAATGATTTTTCTACAGGATCCTATAACGAAGATCAGATAGAAGATGCTCTTAATGTAAAGTTTTGCAACGGTGCAGATGAAGGACGTGTATTTATTACATCTGTAAATAATCAAGGGAATTCATTAGATGTCAAATACCCAAAAAATCAGGTAAAAACTGCCAATAGCGGTATGCATACTAAAGTATATTTTAATGACAATGAGAATCACGATGAATTATATTTTAGTTATTGGATCTACATTCCTGCTGATTTTGAATTCAGGGCGGGAGGAAAATTACCCGGATTATCCTATCAGACTGAAGACAGAAATATGTCACTTAGATTGATGTGGAGAAATGATGGCTTAGTTGAATACTATGTGCATTACAATACAGAGCCTTCATGGGACGGATGGCATGCATCCATCAATTGGAGTTTAACAGATCCATATGAAGAACCCAACGGACAGCCACAATCAGATCAGGTAAAATTCAAAAAAGGGCAATGGAATCATGTAGAAATGTACAATAAGCTTAATACTCCTGGTCAGGATGATGGTATTATGAGAGCTTGGTTAGATGGTGAGTTGGCTATTGATATTACTAATAATGAAGATTACAGACAAGCGGATGAAGGGGATATACATCTCAATGGCATATATCTTTCTACATTTTTTGGAGGAAGTGATGAAACATTTCAACCTACTAAAGATGTATACCTTTATTTTGATGATTTAATTGTATCAAAAACCAGAATAGGTAATTATGAAGCTACAAATAAGAATTCGCTCTCTGACCCTTTATCTCTAAAAGATCAAAATGTAATATTCTTAAGTCCAAACCCTGGTACTAATAGTATAACGCTTACCGGGTATAATGATAGTTCTATAGATAATACTACTATAAAAATTGTAGATAATTCTGGGAGAGTTATAATGACTAAAAGTTTGACAGACAATCACATTATAGATATACAAGCGCTGGATGCAGGATATTATTTCTTAATTCTTAATGATCTGAATACAAAAAAGACAATTCCTTTTATTAAAAAATAAAAATGGAATTAGCCAATAGTGTGAATACTATTATTTCACTAAAAACTAAGCATATTCCACAAAACACTTAGTTAAATAGAGATAGCTATGTTTAGCCAAATCTTCGCATAGCTATACTTTATTTTATTCAGAAATCAGAAAAGAAAATTCAATCTCTTTTTATATTAAATTTTTAAACAAAAGAGCTTTATTTCATTGAACTACAGTTTTTTAAAATTGACTCTAAAAGATATTGACAAATAAAAATTAAACATACAAACTTAACTTATTACCTAATTAGAAATTTTATAATCATGAAAGAAAGGATGCTTTGTAAACGGAACATAAATAAGAATGTTTTTACACTATTAGTATTGATGGTAATTTCACTTCTTTTTAATAATCAACATATTTTTGCTCAATGTAATACTATTATTGATGTCGATTTCAATAATTGGAATGACAGACGATACTCTATAGCAGATATAAAAAGTGATTTTAATAATAAAGTAAAACCCTGGACTGGATCTACCTATAGAGGAGTAGAAGGTCCTGGTGCTGCTAATAATTTAATAGAAAACACTCCACAAGAAACCAGAATTGTCAATGGGACTTTACGAGCACAATACTTAAAAAATGATGCCTCGGGTAGATCAGGTGGTTTCCTGTTTGACCCTTATTTTGATGGTGTAGAGGAAGCATATTTGGAGTATAAAATAAAATTTGACGATAATTTTTTCTGGGCTACCGGTGGAAAACTACCTGGCCTGGGAGGTTCTACAAGTGGAATTAATAGTGAGAGTACCGGTCGTGGAACCATTCCATCTGGGTGTAGATATAATACCAATGGGTGGTCAGCACGTTTAATGTGGAGAAGAAACAGAGCGCAAACTAATGCACCTTATTTTATCCTTTACAGTTACTTTGCTGATAAAGAAAATGGAGATCCCAGAGTAGATGGAGATTGTGGAGATGGAAAAAGGATTTATACTGACCTGAAAGATGACAAGTGGTATACTATTCGTCAATATATAAAAATGAATACGCCAGGACAAAGAAACGGTACCGTGATTATGTGGATCGATGGAGAAGAAACATATCGTGATGACAATGCCAAAATTCGTAACTCAGGAAAAAGTAATCTAAAAATCAATGCCTTGATTATGAATACCTATCGAGGAGGAAGCAGAACAGATGAAGTTTGGCATTCTCCAAGAACAGAATATACATTTTTTGATGATTTTAAAGTTTGGACGGGATGTTCCAATACAGATAATAATCCTAATCAACTACCCACAGTAGCGTTAACCAATCCATCTCAGAATAATCAAACTTTCACGTTAGGTGAAACGATTACACTAAGAGCAAATGCAGCAGATCCAGATGGAGATGTAGATCGGGTTAATTTTAAAATCAATGGTAGTTATTACAAATTAGATAAGACATCACCTTATAGCGTAACCTGGACACCTACAGAAGCAGGAACCTATACTATAGGTGCCAGAGCTTTTGAAGAAGGGCAAGAAGGACTTTCTACAGAAGTAATCAGAACAATAATCGTTACTACAGACACTAACAATAATACTTCTTGCTCTTATGGAACTCCGGTTGCCAGTGGTATTGGTGCCATGGATAAAATCTCTTATAGCAACACATATGTAGTAGGAAATGGAGGTCCTAACCTTAGTAATATCAAAGAATTTTCAATCAATTGGAATCCGCAATATAATGGATTATACCAATTTGCTTTTAATACTAAGAACGGAACTCCCGATTGGTATATTGATTACAAGAATAGTATGTCTTATCAATTAAAAAATGCTAAGCCAGAAGTTACCTTATCAAATACCGGAATTGCAAATCTGGATGGTTCTTATTGGGTAACTAAAAATGGAAATGATTTTGTAATGGTGTCTAAAACTAAAGCGTTCTCCATCTATTTTAGTAATTCATCTTCTACTCCGGCATGTAATAAAGCTTCTGTTAATCAGAAAATTGAAGAAAAAATGATAGTATATCCTAATCCAATAAAGGGTGAAGTAATCCATGTTGGAGGATTATCTACTACAACCAAATCATTGCAGATTGTAGATCTTCGAGGAAGAATAATAAAAGAGATATCCTCAGAAAATACGTCAGAAACAATCGATGTATCTGATATCCCAGCAGGTTCGTATTTATTAATTAATAAAAGTAAGCATTCACGACAATCTATTTTATTTATAAAATAAAGAATAAAAATAACTCACAAAATCAGTCAAGTATACATAGGTTGATCTCCTCAGATTATCAGCCTATGTATCACAATACATACAAAAAATTATGAAAAAACATGAAATTAAAAAAATTGCTTTTCTAATAACATTTTTATTAGTTGGGATGTATACTCATAGCCAAGTGCTTTGGTATGGAGATCCTGATAATAATGTGACGAGCAGTTTCAGAAGATTTGATTCTGGTAATGCAGGTGATGACTGTAGTAATCAATCCAATAATTCGTCCACAGCTACCACCACATTCGATTCTGAATATGGAAAAGTTTGGGAGGTTCGTAAACCAAAAGGTCAGAAAAGAGGCGAGTTTGCCAGAACTACAGGTACAATTAATAATTATGTACCCAAAGATGGCGATGTATTATATTACGGATGGCGTTGGAAAATAAATTCAACACCTAATATTACCAGCGGAATTGCTGTATGGCAATGGAAAACTGATGCAGGTAATCAAAATAACACACAAAATTATCCGCTTAACATGGGATATGAAAATGGGAATATAAGTCTGAATGCCTGGGGACCTTGCTACCCATCCTGGAATTCTTGTAGTGGATCTATTAGCAAACGTAAAACTACTTTGTGGAATCAATCTATTCCAGAAAACACCTGGGTTAGTTTCGTAATAAAAATAAAGCTATCTAGAAATGAAGATGTTGGATATATAGAATTTTGGTATAATGGTGAGAAACAAACTTTAATAAATTCTGAATTTCAGGAATACAAAGTAACACTATCATCTGATGGTAAGAGAGCATATCACAAGACATTTGATGGAACCGTTGTTTATCCAAAATGGGGGTCATATAACGCTAATGCTTGCAACTTTGACGTAAGTACTTACTACGATGAAATGAGAATTGCTACAACTTTAGCAGCAGCAACTCCCTCTGGTACTTCTTCTGATCCTAATAAACCACCCACAGTAGCATTAACCAATCCATCTCAGAATAATCAAACTTTCACGTTAGGTGAAACGATTACGCTAAGAGCAGATGCAGCAGATCCAGACGGAGATGTAGATCGGGTTAACTTTAAAATAAATGGTAGTTATTACAAATTAGATAAGACATCACCTTATAGTGTAACCTGGACACCTACAGAAGCAGGAACTTATACTATAGGTGCCAGAGCTTTTGAAGAAGGGCAAGAAGGACTTTCTACAGAAGTAATCAGAACAATAATCGTTACTACAGACACTAACAATAATACTTCTTGCTCTTATGGAACTCCGATTGCCAGTGGTATTGGTGCCATGGATAAAATCTCTTATAGCAACACATATGTAGTAGGAAATGGAGGTCCTAACCTTAGTAATATCAAAGAATTTTCAATCAATTGGAACCCACAATATAATGGATTGTACCAATTTGCTTTTAATACTAAGAACGGAACTCCGGATTGGTATATTGATTACAAGAATAGTATGTCTTATCAATTAAAAAACGCTAAACCAGAAGTTACCTTATCAAATACCGGAATTGCAAATCTGGATGGTTCTTATTGGGTAACTAAAAATGGAAATGATTTTATAATGGTGTCTAAAACTAAAGGATTCTCCATCTATTTTAGTAATTCATCTTCTACTCCGGCATGTAATAAAGCTTTTGATAACTCAAAATCTTTGGAAAATATTATGTTATATCCTAACCCTGTACACACTAATCATCTGACCATTCAGGGGGTTAATATCAAAAATACAATCATAGAAATAGTTGATATTCAAGGAAAAGTAATAACAACTATTCATCCAGAAACCACTACTACGCTAATAGATGTATCTAACTTAGAAACTGGGTTATACATTGCTTCAATAAAAGCTTCAGATAGTAAGAAATCTATCTTATTTGCCAAAAAGTAAGTAAAAATTAGCAACTAAAATCACGCTATTACTATTATTATTGATATAAGATACTGTCGTACAGAAGAAATTAAAATCAAAATAACAATACATAAAACACTTAAAAAGAACTACCTCAACCCATGAATACTTGCTATCAAACAAGACCGCGTCAATACAAGAATCAAAACTCCTTTATCCTGATTCTATACGCTACACTCAATGCAGAGCCTTGATAAATCCTATTGATTAAAGCCTCTTTAAACCTTATGTATCGACTCCAAGACACAATAGTACAAGAAGAGGCATATGATTGTTCTTACATCAAACCAAGCACTCATATTGTGATAATTATACAATAAATTAACTAAAAATTTATTGATTAGTTAATTTAAAATTAAATAAAATGTCAAATCATCACCACACTTCCTTTTTATCTTTTTCCTGTATAAAGTTTATCAGTATAGGACTCCTCTCCTCTTGTGCAACAGATGCACTTGAGTCTTATGATAGTGAACCAAAAGCTATAGAAGCAACCGCTGTCAAAGCAAGTAATAATCCTTACCAACTTTTAGAATTAAATGATTCTGACTGGAAGCTACAAGTACCTATTGCCAGTAACAGTTATAGTTGTAGTGGTAAAAGCTTTAACGCCGGAGTGCTTAATATCTCTAATACTTCATTAAAAACGTATAGCCATAGTAGTTATTTTAAAGCCTATGATAGTAATAGTGTAGAATTTACAACACCTGGTAATGCTAATACAACTTCTTGTAATACTACAGGCACAAGAACAGAATTAAGACAAAATACAGAATGGAATACTAATGGAGGAAATACACGTACCTTAAAAATCAAAATGAGGATTACACAATTTTCAGATTCTAAACAAATAGGGTTTACGCAGATACATACCGGTAATGATGACTTATTCCTTATACTAGCTCAGAGAATAACCAGTAACAGTAGCCAATTCTATCTCAGAATGCGCGGAGATGCAGTAAAATTAGGAGCAGATAAATTAGATAGTAACGGATATGTTCTTAATAGTAATGGAGATCGTTTAAAATATTCTATGAATACTGCTTATGAATTAAAAGTTTCTTCTGGAAATAACAGAATAAAAGTACAAATCAAAAACAGTGCAGGTAGTTTTTATAGCTTGTATGACGAACCTACCTTAAAAGATTCTTCAACGGCACACTTCAAAGCCGGATGCTATATTCTTAATAACGCCGATGGATCAGGACAAAAAGGAGGAACTGCAAAAATCCGTTTCTACACAGTAGATTATGATAGTTAACAGGCCACAATTATCTGTTTTCTTATTCTTAGGCAATTTTAAATTGTCAAGATTTATGATAGGAACAAAGGACACATATCCTTTGTTTCTTTGTTATCTAATTATTAAGAAACTATATAAAATGAAAATTAGCAATCAAACATTATCAAAATACAAATTGGAAGAAAAAGAAATTTTATTGAGTTAGACCTTATTTAGATAAGGCTTACGTGTGTTTAGTAGGTTAATAAATTTTCAATTTAGCTTTATCAAAAAATAAGGACAAAAGATGTACATTAGTGCTATGTTTCATACACAAGTTGTAAAATTTATGAAAAAAATAATTGCAATACTATTACTTTTAACTTTAAACTCATGTTTCTTGTTTGAAGAAAATGGGATTCAAATTAAAATTAAAAATCACTCAAGTCAAGAAATTAGCAACGTAAAATTTACAACAACAGAAAAACTGGAAGTAATTGAAATTAATAGCATCGCACCAAACGAAACTGTCACTAAATTCCTATCCATGAAACATAATAAATTTGATGGAGGATATGTATTATATGTTACCCGTTCAAATGGGAAAGCTGAAATAAGTGAGTGCGGGTATTATACAAATGGAAGTTCACTAAACAAGTGGATAGATTTTACTGTAGAAAATGACACTACTATTGTAAAATTTGATGCTACCCAATTTTGAAAAAAATTTTTCTAAAATAAATACATTATTGATCAAATTGTATATAAAATCAAAATAAGGTTTAGCTCCAATCGTAAAACAATCATCTTATAGGATTAGACTAAATTTTTATTAATTAAAGTGTAACTGCCCCTACCTTGCTTTATAAATATGGCGTTATTGATAATTAGCTAAAAATGAAAATACCTAAAATAAAAGGAATAATTGACAGACGAATTCTTATCAATTACCAAGTTGATAGCAAAGTTTTAGAAAATTATTTACCCAAACCATTTAAACCTAAGTTAGTCAATGGAAAAGGAATTGCTGGAATATGCTTAATTAGACTTAAAGAAATCAGACCTAAAGGCCTACCAAAACAAATCGGAATTTCTTCTGAGAATGGGGCTCACAGGATTGCGGTAGAATGGACAGAAAACGGAAAATTAAAAGAAGGAGTTTACATTCCCAGAAGAGATACTTCTTCGAAACTAAACTCTTTAGCCGGTGGAACTATCTTTCCGGGAATTCATAATCATGCTAAATTTGAAGTTATGAATCTGGTGGAAACTACGATGTATCGTTTATTAGTGATGATGAGACTTCTTTAGCAATTGAGGCTAGTGAAACCTCTAATTGGAATGAAGAAAGTGTATTTGAAAACATGAATTGTGTTTCTGATTTTTTTGAAAACGGTTCTATTGGATATTCTCCCGACAAAAATCATTTTGATGGATTAGAACTCAAAGCTTATAACTGGAGGGTGTCACTTTTAGACGTAAAAAAAGTTAAGTCTAGTTTTTTTGAGAATACTGATATTTTCCCAAAAGGTTCTGTAAAATTTGACAATGCGCTTCTAATGAAAGATATTAAGCATGAATGGATTGGACTAAAAAAAATAAAAACCAATACTGATAGATTAATTAATGTAAAATAAAATTCCTTTATTTTTAACATTCGAGTTAAATATAGATTCTAAAAACTATATAATAAAGTGTATATGATAAGTGGTTAAGAGCGTGCATTAAATGCTAGTTCTTTTCTACTATCTTTGTTTATAAACTGAAAGTAATCGCATTATCTTGTCTCCTATTTTTGTAAATCAAATACTTGTGTGTCATTCACCGTGCAAAAAGCGTTATTAATTTCTTATAGTAATGTATCTTTTATAGCTTTTTCAAAAAAAAAACAGAGTTTCCAATTAAGGTAAACCTGATAAATAAAGAAATTTTGAATAGAATTTAAAAATAATGTACCAAAAGATAAAACCAGCCGCAGAAGTTTATCATATAATAGACTCTTTTTGGACATTCTCCAATAATGAAGTTTTTGAAAACTTTAAGTTATTACCTGATACGTGTACAGATTTGATATTTGACCTGACTCACGATCAAGGGTTTATTTCAGGAGTTATGACAAATTTCCAGCATAGGGAATTACCTGCTAAATCAGACTTACTTGGAATACGTTTTAAAACTGAAAACTTTGGTTCATTATCTAAAATTCCACTAAATGAAATTAAAAATTCACGAGTCGAATGGTCACAAATATTTCTGGCTCACAATCTGGATAGATTGAAACAATTAAGCGATTTAGCAACAATACCAGCTAAGATAAGCTTTCTTGAAAATTTTATTTCAATAACATTAAGAGAAAACTATGAAAAACAAGATAAAATGGTACTATCTGTTGCAGAAAATATAAGATTGCTAAAGGGGAACATGAGTATTAGAAATTTAGCAACTTTAAACCACATAAGTTTGAGACAATTAGAGAGACGTTTTAAAAATTATATGGGCCTGACCATAAAAGAGTTCGCAAGCATTGTTCGTTTCAGTACTACAAAAAAAGCAATAGCATCTTTCTCAGAAACAAGTCTTTTATCAATTGCATTTGATATGGGTTTTTATGACCATTCTCATATGAACTATGAGTTCAATCGCATTACGGGTGAAAATCCTGGTTTCTTTAGATAATGTCGCTTTTTTACAAAGTATACATCTAATAGTAGACTAACTTTGTAATCGAACTAAAAACTTAAAATTTCAGCTTTTATCAATTAGCAACAACATTGCTAACTTACTCTCAAAGCAAGAAAATAAGGTGATATTAGATAACATTAATCTCCATCAATAAAAAAATATAAAAAATGGAAATACAGTATGCCTATACCATCCTTTATGTGAATGATGTTCCAAAAACAATAGAATTTTATAACAATGCTTTTGGCTTCAAACAAAAATTCCTGACACCAGAAAATGATTATGGAGAAATCATATCAGGAACTACAACAATTGCATTTGCAAACCTTGAGCTGGGAAGATCAAATTTTAAAAAGGGATTTACAGAAAGTACCTTAAAAGAAAAACCGTTTGGAATCGAATTAGCTTTTACAACTAACGAAGTAGAAAAAGTGATGAAAAATGCAATTGAAAATGGAGCTGTACTTTTAGAAGACATCGTAACAAAGCCCTGGGAACAGAAAGTGGGTTACGTCAGAGATTTAAACGGATTTATAATTGAAATATGCACACCTATTCTTAATCAGGAATAGAAGCTTAAGAATTGGGAATCAAAAAATAACGATTAGACAGTTATTATTTATTTCTTAACTATACTGTAGAGGGTTGTAATACATATTTAGATTAAAACAGAGGTTTCTTCTTATGCTACAAAGTGTGGTCAAAAAAATAAAAGTTACCAGTAGTGCCTTTTGTCAATGTTGGTTCTATGTGAATGAAATAAGCTAATAAACTACATCGACTCAAGGGTACAAAGTATCAAAAACAAATAATAAATCACGAAAATGCAATTTTGAGCGAACTTTCAAGGTTAGTAGTATTAAACGAGTACAAATTGAAAAGAGGGTTTAAAGAACTATTCGGCACTCCCGTATTTGGTTATATACATCAAACCCGAATGGACCTGGCCAAAAGATTATTGCTTGACACCTCTAAAACGGCAAAAGAAATTGCTTATGAAATAGGCTATTGCTCTCCACAACATTTTTCAAAGGCATTTAAAGAACAATTTGTAATTTCGCCAAATAGCATAAGGAATACTCCGGATCCTATAATCTAAAATGATAAATATCTATCAAATTTGGGTCTTTAATTAGAACTATATAAAGATGAAACAATCAATGATTATTAGAAAAGTAGTAGTATTTAATACTAATAAAAAACAGGTTTGGGATTTACTTACTAATCCTGAAAAAACAAAACAATATATGTTTGGTTGCAAGGTGTTATCCGAATGGGCTCTTGGTAGTGAAATAATCTGGAAACATTAAAACGATTCTATAAACACTACAAATTCGTTTATAATTCATTAAATTTAAACAGGAAAACGAGTTGACAATACGTTAGAAAATAAATGCTATGAGACTAATAATCTTAGTACTACTATCTCTTCTTTTAGTAAGATGCAATCAAGAAAAAGAAATTAATGGGAAACTTATTTTAGAAAAAACAATACGTCAACACGATTCTTTAGATCTCTGGAGTACTACTCATCTGAATATCCATATTCAGGAACCAAGGATTTCTAATCCACAACGGTATTCTATTTTAAAACTTAATAATGCTACAAATGCTTTTAGTTTATCAAGAAATAAGGAACAGCATATTGCAGAATACATAATTGATAACAATGGAGCTAACCTAGTCTTATTAGATGGAAAAATAGAAACTGATACCCTTTTAATTAAAAAATATCGATTAGACGCTTCACGTAATACTGGATATAGAGAATTTTATCAATTACTATATGGTTTACCAATGTCCTTAGATAATGCGCTCAAAGAAATTACCCATACTTCAGAAAGTATTTTTAAAGGAGAAGAATGTTATAAATTAGAAATTGAACTAGCAAAACCTGTAATCTCAAAATATTGGAATCTATTTATCTCAAAATCAAATATGGAAGTTAAAGGAATTGAGATTATTTCACCGGATAAACCAGATCAGGGAGAAAGAATCTACTTTGAAGAGTCAATACTTATCAACGGAATTAAACTGCCACGTATGAGACATTGGTATGAGTTGAAAGATAATAAATATACTGGATCAGATTTGATTATTAAAGAAGTACTAGATGAACTTAGTAAATAAGTGTCTATATTCAAACTAAAAAATGTTATTGAGAGCAAATTTAGAATGTAGATTATATCTGATACGCTAACATAAAAATAAAAAGTGCTATGAAAAACGAACATTCAAATTTTGATCGTAGACAATTTATCAGGAAGTCTTCATTAGTAGCTTTAGGAACAAGTAGTCTTTTTGCTCTGCCCAATACGACTATGGCATATCCTCAAACAACACAAGATGAGATAAACATTATCGGACCAAAAAAAGGCTTTAGTCCACAAATTGGAACGCTCGTCTCTATGATGGACTGGATGCGTATGGTGATTTTACATCCTGTAAAAGAAATGAGTATTGAGGATTTAGATTATTTAGTTGATGACAGAGCCAATTCTATAGGTGCTATGTTATGGCATCTGGCGGCTACAGAAAGGTTTTATCAAATTCATACATTTGAAGGAAAGAACTGGGGGGATTGGAGTGAAGAAGATAAGCTGAAATGGAGTACTGCCTCAGCGTTAGGGGAAGAAGCACGAAAAGTTATAAAAGGTAACGATATCAATTTTTACCTCAAAAAATTAAAAGATGTCAGAGATGTTACGCTCAAAGAATTTGCCAAACGAGATGACAAATGGTTAATGACTGTAGACAAAGAATGGCCTTGGGGACCTACCAATAATTATTGCAAATGGTTTCATGTATGTGAACACGAATCAAATCATAATGGCCAGTTCAAATTCATAAAAAGCAGGCTTCCATCAGAGAATAAATAAATACTAATGGCTTAATAAAGGATAAAACAATAAATACTGTTTGATCAAAAACAACTTATTAAGACAACAAATCAAACATATCTGGCAACCATAGACTTAATGTAGGTATATACGTGATCAACAGTAAGACTACTATCATAATAATAAACAACGGTAACAGGGGGCGTATTACCTTCTGAATACTCAACTCTGCAACACTACACCCTACAAAAAGTACAGAACCAACAGGAGGCGTGCATAACCCGATACACAGATTAAGAATCATTACAATTCCAAAATGAACAGGATTCATTCCCAGATCTGTAACTATTGGTAAAAAAATAGGTGTGAAAATTAAAACCGCTGGTGTCATATCCATAAAAACACCTACAAATAATAATATCAAATTAATAATAATTAAAATAACAATAGGGTTATCACTAATAGTTAATAAGGCTTCACTAATTTCCTGTGGTATATTTTCGTAAGACATCACCCAAGACATAGCAATAGAAGTAGCAATCAATAGTAAAACAATAGCCGAAGTTTTGATAGTTTCTAATAGAATGGGAGTTATACTTTTAATAGATATTTCTTTATACAATAATGCTAATACAAAAGTATAAATCACTGCAATTGCAGAAGCCTCAGTCGCTGTAAAAATCCCTGCCACAATACCACCAATCACTACGACTAATAATAATAAACTAGGCAAAGCATCAAACAATCGTTTAAAAAACTCTCTTATACTTACTAATTTTTCTGTTGGATATTTTTTAATAATAGAATAAACTCCAGCTACTAACATTAATGCCAACCCAATTAGGATACCAGGTATATATCCTGCTATAAATAAAGCTGCAATAGACACACCTCCACTTGCTAATGAATATATAATCAACACATTACTAGGAGGTATTATGAGTCCGGTTGTAGCGCTTGTAATGTTTACTGCTGCGCTAAATGATTTATCATATCCTTCTTTTTCCATCATAGGATTCATAAATCCACCAATAGCAGATGCAGCTGCAACTGCTGATCCGGAAATAGCCCCAAATAACATACAAGCAATAATATTTACAAATGCTAAACCTCCTGGTAAAGGTCCTACAATAGCTTTAGCAAAATTAATTAAACGAATGGCAATACCACCTCTGTTCATAATCTGCCCTGCCAAAATAAAGAACGGAATGGCAGATAGTGTAAAACTGTCCAAAGAAGTTGCCATACGCTGCGCTAAGGTGGTAACCGAAGGTAAAAATGGCATCGCAACAATCAAAGTCAGTAATGCTGATAAACCTATCGCATACGCTACAGGAACTCTTAGTGAAAGAAATACTAAAAAACTAAGAACAAGGATTAAAACTTCAGTATAATTCATAGGTTATGCCTTTAATTTTTTAGTAGATTTTAATAAAGTATATATCGAATAATAGCAAACTAATAAGCCACTGATGGGAACAACTAAATAAATATATCCTAAAGGAATCTCTAATGTCGCTGACTTTTGCTCAAATAAAAAAGTAAGCCAACATAAACGAGCTCCACCAATCAGCATTACTAGTAATCCAAATAGAAATACCGAGAGATGAACAATTCCATTATACAATAAAGGTCTTTTATTCACTACAGATGAAGGAATTAAGTCAATAGCCAGGTGTAACTGTTTACCAGTTGCATACGTAGCTCCTAATAATCCCAGCCAAATCAATGAAAAACTAGAAATTTCATCGGTTAACGTGCTTGGTGATTGTAAAATAAATCTGGAAAACACCTGCCATATTACACTAAAAAGCATAATGGATAAAATAGCAATAAGTACTTTTTCTAATAAGGTATCAATTACTATTTTCATAAGTTTATTTGTTTAATGTTTTTTATCAATTCCAGCACCTCTGGTTCATCCTTAAATAAGTCTACAATAGTAGTAGTTTGCTCCTCAAACTTAGTCTTGTCAGGAGTTATAATCTCTACTCCCGCAGCTTTGATTTCGATTAATGCTTTTTCTTCTGAAGCTGCCCATAACTGCCTTTGTACAGTAGTAGATTCTCTCGAAGCCTCCTCCAGCCAGCCTTGCTCCTCTTTATTCAATCGTTCCCACGTATCCAGGCCTATTAACAACACATCCGGAACGGATGTATGCTGATCCAAACTAAAATATTTACAAATTTCATAGTGCTTCGAAGTATAAAAACTAGGGAGGTTATTTTCTGCTCCATCTACTACTCCCTGTTGCAAAGCCGTATATAATTCACCCCAGGATATGGGTGTTGGAGCTCCTCCTAGCTCGTTGACCATCGCTACTGCCATATTACTCTTTTGTACTCTGATTTTAAGTCCTTTTAAATCTGCTGGAGTATGAATAGGCTTATTTTTAGTATAGAAACTTCTACTACCTGCATCATAAAAAGTAAGTCCTCTTAGTCTGAATTTATCGCCTTTAGTAAGCATGGATGCTCCTACCTCTCCATCAAAAACCTGAAACGCATGAGCCCTGTCGCGAAATAAATAAGGAATACTAAGCACTTTATATTCTGTGATAAAATTCTCTAAAACTGCAGCGGAAACTTTGGTTATATCTAAACTCCCTATTTGTAACAATTCGAGACATTCTCGTTCAGCTCCTAATTGACCGCTAGGGTACAATTGAACAGTAAGCTTTCCCTTAGATTTTTCTTTTAGCTTTTCACCTAAAATTTCCATCGCCCTATGTACTGGATGATTAATATCCAATGTATGTGCTAAACGAAGTACTTTTGTTTCTTTCTTCTCAGTGCAAGCACTCAAAAGTAAAAGAATAACAGTAAGCATTCCTATTTTTTTTGCAATGTCCATGTACCAGTGTATTTAGTTACTAAAAAATGAAATAAGAGATATTTTTAATGAAAATTATAAAGGTTTTCATGACCTTATCAAGATTCATTTGCTGGTTTTCCTATGGTTGCTAAAATTCCACCATCTACATACAAAATATGACCATTTACAAAATCACTGGCTTTAGATGCTAAGAAAATAGCCGCACCAGCCAGATCCTCAGGATTCCCCCATTTACCGGCAGGAGTCCTTCCTACAATAAAATCATTAAAAGGGTGTCCATCAATACGAATCGGTTCAGTTTGCGAAGTAGCAAAATATCCGGGACCAATACCATTTATTTGTATATTGTGTTTCCCCCATTCTGTAGCCATATTCTGAGTAAGCATTTTTAGTCCTCCCTTTGCTGCAGCATATGCTCCTACACTATTGCGACCTAATTCACTCATCATAGAACAGATATTAATTATCTTCCCTGCTTTTCTTTGGATCATACCCTTTACCACATGCTTAGAGACAATAAATGGACTTACTAAATCAACATCAATTACTTTTTTAAAATCAGTAACTTCCATGTCTTCCAGCGGAATTCGTTTAATAATCCCAGCATTATTAATAAGAATATCAATAGGAGCTACTTCAGACTCAATTTTGTGTATCGCTCTTTGTACCGCTTCCTCATTTGTAACATCAAAACGATATCCTTTGGCGTCAATTCCTAACGTTTTAAATTCACTAACGGCTTTATCTATTTTCTCTTGAGAAGAATTCCCGTTTATAATAATGGTAGCTCCAGCCAATCCCAAACCTTTTGCCATGGCCATTCCTAGTCCATGAGTTGCACCTGTTACTAATGCTGTTTTTTGACTGATATCAAATAATGTTGTTGACATATATTTATTATTTAAGATCGGTTATTGCACATGTATCCATATCAGAATAATCCAGATTTTCTCCTGCCATACCCCAAATAAATGTATAATTAGAGGTTCCTGCACCAGAATGAATTGACCAGGGTGGTGAAATTACTGCTTCTTCATTTTGCATCCATATATGTCTCGTTTCATGAGTTTCTCCCATAAAATGACACACTGATTGCTCCTCTGGGACTTCAAAATAAAAATACACTTCCATTCTTCTGTCGTGAGCATGCGCGGGCATCGTGTTCCAAACACTACCAGACTTTAACTCTGTCATTCCCATTTGTAACTGACAAGTATCTACAACTCCTCCTATAATCATCTGCACCACAGTTCTATGATTTGCAGTTTCTAATGATCCTAATTCTATTTTATTTGCCTCTTCTTTAGTCACTTTTTTTGTTGGATATGCATGATGTGCAGGTGCAGAATTCAGATAAAATTTTGCTGGCTTTGCAGCGCTATTACTTTTAAAAGTTATATCCTTACTTCCCTTACCTATATATAATGCATCTTTGTATCCTAATGCATATGAGGTGCCATCTACTACTACCTCTCCTGCATCACCTACATTAATAATTCCAAGTTCTCTTCTTTCCAGAAAATAATCTGCTTTTAACGGATCAATCGGTTCTAATTTTAACGGAGAAGCTCCTGGTGTAGCAGATCCAGCAATATACCGATCATAATGTGTATATGTCAATGCTATTTTTCCTACCTGCATTAAATTATTAATCAAAAATTCTTCTCTTAATTCTGTTGTATC
Source organism: Aquimarina addita (assembly GCF_039539305.1). NCBI lineage: Bacteria > Pseudomonadati > Bacteroidota > Flavobacteriia > Flavobacteriales > Flavobacteriaceae > Aquimarina > Aquimarina addita. Next base: position 236,403 of record NZ_BAABCW010000004.1, read on the forward strand.
CAAAGCTTTTACCGCTTTTGGGTTAGAAGCATATCTGGATTCATAAGTTGTTGCCATAAGATTATAGTTTATATAGTTATTTTGTACTTCAATTTTTATTCTATTAATGAATTGCAAGTATTACTTACTGTTTCTAATTTCTAGTTTGTATAGAGTTACATTGATTGTTTGATACCTAATTCTAATCCACGCAATTCTGCAAGCCCTCTCAATCTACCAATACCAGAATATCCCGGGTTGGTTTTTTTCTGTAGATCATCTAACATTTTATGTCCGTGATCGGGACGCATAGGCATAGACAAATCTGTGCGACCATTAATTTTGCGTTTATTTTGTTCAAAAATTAATGCTTTCATTACCTTATACATATCTACATCTCCTTCTAAATGATTTGCCTCATGAAAATTACCTTGTTCATCACGTTTAGTACTGCGTAAATGAATAAAGTGTATTCGATGCCCAAGGCGCTTTATCATTCCTGGAAGATCGTTATCAGCACGTACACCAAAAGATCCTGTACAGAAAGTCAATCCGTTACTAGGACTATCCACAGCTGTATATATATCTACGATATCTTTTTCAGTACTTACAACTCTGGGTAGTCCCAAAATAGGATATGGAGGATCATCTGGATGAATACACATAAGTATACCTTTTTTTTCTGCAGTAGGTATGATCTCAGAAAGAAAATAGAACAAATGCTTTTTCAACTCTTTTGATCCTATATTTTTATAAGTTGCCAAAATATCATTGAAATCTGCTAATGAATACCCTTCTTCTGCCCCTGGTAATCCTGCAATGATATTGTTAATTAATTGTTGTTTTTGATCCTCAGTCATATTAGACGCTAAAACATTTGCCTGTTTTATTTGTTCTGTAGAGTATTCCTTTTCTGCATTAGGTCGTTTTAATAATAAGAGATCAAAAACCGCAAATTCTAATGCATCAAAACGTAGCGCAGTAGAGCCATCTGCTACTTCATATTCCAGATTAGTTCTTGTCCAATCTAATACTGGCATAAAATTATAACATATAATATGTACTCCACAAGTCCCTAAATTTTTTAAAGTAGTTTTGTAATTTGTAATAAATTTCTCAAAACCTGAAGCCTGTGTTTTAATAGCTTCGTGGATCGGAACACTTTCTACTACAGACCAGGAAAGTCCTGCTTCTTCAATCTCATTTTTTCTTTTTTGTATTTCTTCTACAGTCCATACTTCTCCATTAGGAATATGATGTAAAGCCGAAACTACTCCAGTAGCTCCTGCTTGCCTGATATCTGATAAAGAAACCGGATCATTAGGCCCATACCATCTCCATGTCTGTTCTAAACTCATTTCTCTATTATATTAGTTATTGGTTATTAATTTATTACTGGCAAAAAACAGTAGTCACCTAAAAGATAATACAGGTGGCACCTCATAATCTTATTAATTACTTTCTAACATCCAAAAAATTTTGCTAACGAGGTATCAGAAACAAGACCACTACGCTACAAAAATCCAGAAACAAAACTGCTTTTATCCTGGTTCTTAAGTCTGAATACCTGATTCTATGCGCCATACTCTAAGCACAACACTATCATTAAACACCGCTAAATGCGCTAAAACCTCCATCAATTGCCACAACAACACCAGTAACAAAACTAGAAGCATCACTGCAAAGCCACTCAGTAGTACCTACTAAATCTTCTGGCTCACCATAACGTCCCATTGGAGTATGCTCAATAATAGTTTTACCTCGTGATGTTGCTTTTCCTTCTTCATCTGTCAATAATGCCCTGTTTTGATCAGTTAGAAAAAAACCAGGAGCCAATGCGTTGACACGAATTCCTACCTTTGCAAAATGAACTGCCAGCCATTGTGTAAAATTAGAGATCGCAGCTTTTGCTGCACTATATGCAGGTATTTTAGTCAATGGGGTAAAAGCATTCATAGATGAAATATTTAATACACAGCACCCATCTTTACCAACCATATCTTTTGCAAAAATTTGTATAGGCAATAATGTTCCTATAAAGTTCAAGTTAAAAACAAATTGAATACCATTAGGATCTAAATCAAAAAAAGTTTTGAAATCCGGGTTTTTATTTTCTAAATCTTCCAGAACAAAATGCGTATGAGATGTGGTTCCTTTAGGATGGTTCCCTCCTGCTCCATTGATCAATATATCGCAAGATCCTAGTTCTGAAGTCACAAGTTTTTGAGCAGTAATTAAAGATTCTTTTTCCAAAACATTTGCCGCTATACCGATAGCAATACCTCCTGCACTATTAATTTGATCTGCTACTTGATCAGCAAGTTCTTTTCTAAGATCAAGAATTGCCAATTTAGCTCCTCTTTTTGCCAGCGCCATAGCCAATGTACTCCCTAATACACCTCCACCTCCTGTAAGCACTACTACTTTATTTTTCATAATCACAATCCAATTTATTTTACTCTCTTCAAAATTGGGATTTAAATATGAACATTTTAAAAAATCACATAAAAAGATCATACGTTATATGGGGTAAAAAAATCCAAATCACTTTATATCAAATACTTAAAAAATAATCATCGATATAAAATATACTATCCTTATCTCAACGCATATTCTATTAAAAATAACAATAAATAGTGATTTTTTTCTAATTTTTAAGACTCTACCATTAAAACCACGCATAAATACAAACAAACAAAACCATTCTAATACCTATATTTTACAATGGTTACGACGTAAGACAAGATAGTTTGTGTACAATTGTACCCCATATTTTGTATATCGCATTATCTTATTTTTAATACTTTTATATTATAGTTTATGTAAAATTTGATATATCAGATTAAACATCCCTCTTAGTCTCCGGATAATGTGGAGGCGCTCTAGCCTACTTTCTTTTAGAGAAAGGGCTGGGGATGGATGTTTATTTTAGTGATTAAAGATGAGGATCATCTCAAAAATGATGGAATTAATAAAAAATTATAATCTGAATTATCCAAGTAATATAATATGGATACTTATTAAATGATTTTCAAAATAAATAAGAAGATCATTCGAACAAAAAATAATTATAAGCTTATGGATACATTTTTACGTATATCAAAAAAAACACTAGGGACAGTAATATTACTCCTGACTTATATAGTATCGGCTCAAAAAAATACTGAAATTTTTGATGTTATAAAAAAAGATAACATTTTTTTACCTGATTTTAGTTATGCTGGTTATCATTTTGGAAAAGAGCAAATCGCCGTACCACAAAATAGCACAATTATAAACGCATTAGATTTTGGAGTGATCCCTGATGATGGTTTAGATGATTCAAAAGCCTTATTAAAAACGATTAAAAAAGCAAATACTTTACAAAATCCAGTAGTGATCCAATTACCTGCTGGCAGAATTATTTTAAGTGATATTCTATATATTGAGCGGAGTCATATTATATTGAGCGGTCAGGGTACAGGACCACAGGGCACCGAAATTTTCTGCCCAAGGCCAATGATGTATCTGGAAAACCCAGAAGGTTTAAAAGAATTAAGAGAATACCTTACAGATCAAAATAAAATACAAAAAGAAAAAGTAAATAATATTAATATCCCTTTTTCTCAATATTCCTGGTCTGGTGGCTTCTTGTGGGCAAGGGTTCCTGGTAAAAGAGTAAAATCTTACTTACAAAAGTATGATACTCCACCTACTATTCTAGGAACAATAGCAAAAGCACCCAGAGAAACAAAAACGATAAACGTTCAAAACTTAAGAAATATTAATGTAGGAGATGTTGTCGAAATTCAATGGTTTAATAAAAAAGGAGAACAGGGTTCTTTGTTAAACGAATTATATGGTGAGAAATCTCCTAAAATTGGATCGCATCATTGGCTATATCCTGATCTTCCACTTGCAAGACAACAAGTAAAAGTTATTGCTGTTACTAAAAATACTATTACTATCGCCTCTCCATTACTCCTGCATATCAAACCAGAATATGAAGTGCACATTGTATTATGGGAGCATCTGGAGGAGGTAGGTTTCCAACATTTCAAAGTTACTTTTCCTTATTCTAATAGAATTGCCCATCATGTAGAACAGGGGTATAATGCAATGTACTTGACCCGTTTGTTTAATAGTTGGGTTAAAGATGTTGTTATAGAAAATGCAGATAGTGGTATCTTAACAGAAGCTATTGCCAATGTAACTGTTGAGGATATTGTTACTAAAGGAAATAAAAAAGGGCATTATACAGTACAAATGGGTGGTGTACATAATGTATTAGTCAAAAATTTATCTGTACAAAATGATGTCATGCACCCTTTAAGTTTTAACACATTTGCTACAAAAAGTGTTTATACACAATGTGAGGTTTTAAAGAACCCTATTCTGGATCAACATTCTGGTGTTAATCATCAAAATTTGTTTGATGCTATTAGTGTATTTGTATCCCCTGATGAAACAGGTACATACGAGTTGTTTAAAGGAGGTGGCGCTGGATATTGGAAACCTTCTCATGCCTCCTATAACACATTTTGGAATATAGATGTCCATTTTTTGAGTCAATTAAACGATACCTCAGCTATTTTATTAAACGGAATGAAAGACGGACCTAATGCCAGAGTTATTGGAGTCCATGGAAATAAATTAATAAAAGTAATGTATGGTCCGGATGCATATCAACAATTTACAAACAATGATATGACAACCTATCCGTCATTATACAGATACCAATTAGAAAAAAGATTAGCAAATCATAAATAAAATGCATAAAAAGATACTATATATTTTTATTTGCTGCAGCATCTCTCTTTTTGCTCAAAATGAGGTGTTTAATAAATTTATCCATATTTCTACTCCAGATGGATTATCCCAAAGCTCTGTGATTGCTATTGAGCAGGACAAATTAGGACAAATATGGATAGGTACGCGAGATGGACTTAATAAATATGACGGAGATAAAATTACGATATACAGAAATATACCTAATGATAGTACTTCCATTAGTAACAATGATATCTTATCCATACAAGAAGACGCTGAGGGATTTATCTGGATAGGTACTTATCACGGACTTAACAGATATGATCCTAAACTAAATTCTTTCACATCTTATTTTAGATCTAATCAGAAAGGAGCTATCACAGATAATACGATCTGGAAAATCCACGTAATGAAAAATGGAGAACTATGGATTGGCACCTCTAATGGTTTGATGGTTTATGATAAAATAAATGATTCCTTTATACCTGTCAAAAATAAATCTTCTGATAATAAAAGTATTTCTAATGACCATATTCTGGATATATATCAGGATCATGACGAAACCATCTGGATTGGAACAGCTAATGGGCTGAATAAACTGATTAAAAGAGAAGCTCATATTTTTCAATTCGAACGATTTCTTACTAATGAAAGTGAAGGAGGTCTAAGTGATGGATATATTCAAAAAATCATTGAAGATGAAAAAGGAATAATATGGATAGGAACTAAACATGGTGGATTAAACAAAAGTAACACTTATAAGGATAGTTTTACACGTATTTCTAACATCTCAGACGAGCAATCTATGGATAATGATGTCCGTAGTATGGGCATTGATCTCAAAGGAAATTTGTGGATAGCTACATATGACGGATTATTTATTAAAGATCAAGAGGACAAAATTATACGTATTAAACATCAGGAAGGAAATCCTAAAAGTTTAAGTAGAAACACCCTGAAAACATTATTTGTTGATAAAAAAGGATCTGTTTGGATAGGAACCTACTATGGAGGATTAAATATTTGGGATACATCAAATTCTAATTTTATATCTATCTATAAAAATGGAACTGATGGTGATATAGAATATGGGGTCGTTAGTTCAATTGTTCAGGATCAACACGGAAAAATATATTTCGGAACAGAGGGAAAAGGAGTTTCTGTATTAGATACTAATAATAAATCATCCTATCTAACTTCTTCTACAGGAAAAAATCTACCAGGAACTAATATAAAATCTTTATTTCTTCATCAAAACAAGCTATGGATAGGTACATATAATGCTGGAATAGCAGTATATGATCTCTTAAAAAAAGATTTTGATTCGCGATTCATTAGTTCAGAATTACAATCACTATTAGAAGATGATGGCGTATACGCGATACAAAAAATCGAACAACATATTCTATTAGGTACATTTGGTAGTGGCTTAGTCATGTATGATCTGGAAACCAAAAAGCATCAGTTTATCTCTAACAATCCTTCTGATACTACATCACTTACAGATCAACGTATTCGTGCTATTACTGTAGATCATCATAAAAACCTATGGATTGGGACACAAAATGGATTAAACCTAATTAAGAATGAGCAATTCGACAAAAACAATTTTTCTATACAACGCTTTTTTTATAATGAAGAACAACGCTCTGGTGACGATATCTTATCCATTTTTGAAACATATGATGGAGATATACTTATAGGGACAAAAGCTAGTGGAATACTTATTTATAACGGAGTAGAGTTTGAACGTTTAAAATTACATGTTCCAAACACACAAATACATACTGTATACGGTATTGTAGAAGACGATAATGCCGCTTTGTGGATTAGTTCTAATCAAGGGATTGTAAACTATGATCCAAAAACAAAAAAATCCATTCTATATAACCAAACAGATGGTTTGATGAGAAATGAATTTAATAACAATGCTTGTCTAAAAAGAGCTGATGGAAGTCTGTTTTTTGGAGGGCCTTCTGGTGTTTCTTATTTAAACCCTAATAGTATTGAAAAAAACAGGTATGCACCCAAAGTTATTCTTACTGGTTTTAAAGTACAAGGAGAAGAGGTACAACCTGCCGGTAAAAACTCTATTCTCACTAAAAATATATCTTATATTCAAGAACTTACGCTAGATCACGATCAGGCTTCATTTGCCATTAATTTCTCAATTCCTAATTTTATTAATGCAACAAATAACCAGTATCAATACAGACTGAAGGGGTTAGAAGATAATCGATGGTTGTACACCAAAAATACTGAGGTTAATTACACCATACAGAAATCAGGTACATATCAGTTTGAAGTTAAAGGAGCAACAAGCGATAATATATGGAATGAAACCCCCACTGTTTTAACAATTCATATAAAGCCTACACCCTGGTTAAGTACCTGGGCTTTTATAGGATATGGATTGGGTATTTTACTAGTACTTATTGGATTAAATCAACTACTAAAAGTACGAAGAGAATTAAAATACAAATTAGAACTAGAGCATCTGGAGAGTACCAGAATTAAGGAAATGAATCAGTCAAAACTGAATTTTTTTACTAATATTTCTCATGAGTTCAGAACTCCTCTTGCTCTTATATTAGGACCACTACAACAGCTAATAGAAAACTATGAAGGAACCAATAAAATGTATAAAAAACTATTGGTTATCGAACGTAATGCAGATCAACTGCTTATTTTAATCAATCAACTCTTAGACTTTAGAAAATTTGAAGATAAACATCTAAAATTACAAGCTGCTGAAGGTAATCTGGTTAAATTTTTGAAAGAAATATTCTTGTCGTTTGATGAATTTGCTAAACTAGGAAAGTATACCTACACATTTGAAAGCACAGCAGATGTTATCAACTTATATTACGACCGTTATAAATTAGAACGCGTCTTTTTTAACCTTATCTCAAATGCCTTTAAATATACCCCGGAGGGAGGAAAAATTGAAGTAGCCATTAGTCTTGTTCACGATTACGTGTCTGTTGAAATAAGAGATAACGGAAAAGGTATTGATCAAGAATTTGTTGATAAAGTATTTGATCGATTTTATGAGATTGCAGGTGGACGAGCATATCAAAAACACTTTAATCAAGGCAGCGGAATTGGACTTTCTATTGTAAAAAAAGCAGTCTACTTACATAAAGGTAAAATAACAGTTAGAGAAAATGAAGATAAGGGAACTATTTTTACCGTACAGTTACTTTTGGGCAAAGCGCATCTGGACAGAAGTGAAATTATTAATGATTTTAAGATCAGTGATGATATCAGCCAATATAAAGCGCAAATTCCAAAAAATACCAGTATATCAGAATTAGATCTGGATAGTTTTACTACAGATGAAAAGAAACCTGTAATATTGATAGCAGAGGATAATGACGAACTAAGATCTTTTATAAAAGACCTTCTAAAAGAATTCTATCAAGTAGAAGAAGCCGAAAATGGAGCTATCGCTTTTAAAAAAGCTTTACAAAAATCTCCAGATCTGATCATTAGTGATGTAATTATGCCTAAAATGGAAGGTACAACACTCTGTTCTAAAATTAAAGGTGATATTCGTACTAGTCATATTCCTTTTATATTACTTACTTCCAGAACATCCTTAGTATATAAAGTAGATGGACTTGCATCTGGCGCTGATGCTTATATCAGTAAACCTTTTAATGTCAAAGAATTTATGTTAATCATAAAAAATCTTTTAATTTCTACAGAACGATTAAAAGAAAAATTTTCTTCTGGTACTTTTGATTCTAATGATTTTACGGTGACTTCGGTTGATGAGCAGTTATTAAAAAAAGCAATTAGAATCGTAGAAGAAAATATTGATAATTCTTCTTTTGACATTCCATTTTTCAGCTCAGAACTTGGTGTAAGCAGAACCATGTTATTTACAAAAATTAAAGGGTGGGCTGGCCTTACTCCTAACGATTTTATTCATTCGATTAGAATGAAAAGAGCTACACAATTGTTAGAATTAGGTCAAATCAATATATCAGAAGTATGTTATAAAGTAGGATTTAGAAACCCAAAATATTTCACCAAATGCTTCAAAAAACACTATAATCAAACACCTTCAGAATATGCGGCAAAATTTTATAAAGAAACATAGATAGTACGATTGATAGTATTTGTTAATCTTAGGCCTGAATGTTTAGGCTCCTTTTAAATAATTAATTCATAAATAAATACCAGTATGATAAATAAGTTTTTATATACGTTCATAGGACTCCTATTGCTACTTACAAGTTGTAAAAAGACAGTAAATGAAACTACCACATCGGATCCAGTAGTAAAAGATTCTATTATCAAGTATACAGACAGATTTGATAAATTACTTGCATATCCGGTAGATTCCATGTCATTTCCGAGAAGTTCAGATCATTATGGAAAAATTAAAAAAGTACCTTCAAAAGATTGGACAAGTGGCTTCTTTCCTGGTAGTTTATGGTATATCTACAAACTCACTGGTAATCAAAAATATCTTGACAGGGCAAAAGAATGGACTACCCTTGTAGAAAAAGAAAAATCAAATAACAGAACCCATGATATGGGATTCAAAATTTTCTGTAGCTATGGAAACGGATACAGGTTTACAAAGGATACAATCTACAAGAATGTAATTATTGAAAGTGCTAAAACATTGTCAACCCGATATCGCGAAAAAGTAGGTGCCATCAGATCATGGGATTTTAATAAAAAAGAATGGGATTTTCCTGTAATCATTGATAATATGATGAATTTAGAACTCTTGTTTGAAGCTTCCTTGTATACAAATGATAGTATCTATAAACGTATTGCTTATCAGCACGCTCAAACAACACTAAAAAACCATTTCAGAAAGGATAACAGCACCTATCATGTAGTAGATTATGACACCATTAGTGGTAAAGTAAGATCAAAAGTTACGCATCAAGGGTTTGCTGATGAATCGTCTTGGGCCAGAGGTCAAACATGGGGAATATATGGATACACTATGGCTTATCGTTACACAAAAGATTCGTTATTTTTAGAACAAGCAAAAAAAACTGCACACTTTTTTATGACGCACCATAATCTACCGGATGATGGTATCCCCTACTGGGATTTTAATGCGCCAAAAATACCAGAAGAACCTTTAGACGTGTCAGCAGCAGCTGTAATGGCATCAGCTCTTATTGAGTTATATAGCTTTACTAATGAGCAAAAATATTTAGATTTTTCTGATAAAATAATAGAGAATCTTTCCTCTCAAAAATATGTAATTCAAAGTGAGACCGATATTCCATTTATTTTAGATCACAGTACCGGAAACTGGCCAAAAGATGATGAAATAGATGGCCCCATAAATTATGGAGACTACTATTTTCTGGAGGCACTGTTTCGTAGAAAAGAATTAATAAATAAGTAGACAATGAGCGGTTGGTCATTTTTTAAAAAATAATCTTCTGTAAACTTCTGATTTAACACCAAGCGCTTACCATTTTACATTAGCTACACCTTATTCTTTTAAAGTCTGGTATACATTATAAAAAAAACAAAAAAAGTAATACTATAAAAATGAAATTAGAAACTAAAAACAGTCAGTATATCTGGTTGACAAATCGTTGCGCAGCATTCTTTTTAGCAATTGGGGTGATGCTGATAAGTGTCACTAGTTTTAGTCAAACTATAAGAACTAAACAAAATATAAATAAGGGATGGCAATATCTTGAGGAAAATACGCTCAATGTAGAAGACATTGTCAATTTTAATTCCTGGAGTACTGTTGATATTCCTCATAGCTGGAATAGCACAGATGTTACAGATTTAGAACCCGGATATCGTAGAAGTGCAAGTTGGTATAAGAAAAACCTAACCATAGCAGCTATCGAACAAGACAATGTTTATAAATTATACTTTGAGGGTGCAAACATTACCACAAAGGTATACGTGAATAAAAATCTGGTAGGAGAACATATCGGTGGCTATATTGGCTTTGAAACGGATATCACAAAATTCCTCAAAAATGGAAATAATGAAGTTTTAGTGCGTGTTGATAATGGATATAATCCTGAGATTATTCCATCTCAAAAAAGTGATTTCTTTATTTATGGTGGCATTACAAGAGATGTGTGGCTTATTACTAAAAGTGAAACAAATATATCAAAGGTGATTGTTAATACCCCTACGGTTTCAAAAGAGCAGGCTACACTAGCAGTAACAGTAAATCTTGAAGGCGATATTGCCTCAACCCAACTAGAAATACTCGCGACTATTCTGGATCCTTCTGGGAAAGAGATAGCACAATCAAAAGGTAAAGCAAATACCGAAACAGTAAACCTGAAGTTTACAACTTTTAAGAAACCTGCTTTATGGGATATTGATACTCCTAACCTATATACTGTAGTAGTATCACTCTTAAAATCAGGAAAAGAAATGGATAAAACTTCAGAAAAGTTTGGTTTCAGGTGGTTTGAGTTCACAGACAATGGACCATTTTATTTAAACGGTAAAAGAGTTTTATTAAGAGGTACACATCGTCATGAAGAACACGCAGGTTATGGAGCTGCCATGCCAAATGAGTTGCATAAAAAAGATATACAAGACATAAAAGATATGGGAGCTAACTTTATCAGGTTAGCACATTATCCTCAAGATCCGGAAGTCTACAAAATGTGTGATGAACTAGGCTTATTAGTTTGGGATGAAATTCCGTGGTGTAGAGGCGGTATCGGAAATGAAACCTGGAAAAGAAATACCAAAAATCAATTAACCGAAATGATTTATCAGAATAGAAATCATCCTAGTATTATCTTATGGTCATTGGGTAATGAAATTTATTGGTTACCTGATTTTAAAAATGGAGATGATACTGAGGAAATCAATATTTTTTTAAAAGAACTAAATGCACTCGCACATCAATTAGATCCTAGCAGAAAAACAGCCATCAGAAAGTATTATGCCGGATCAGATATTGTAGACGTATTTTCTCCATCTATCTGGTCAGGTTGGTATTCTGGTAGTTATAAAACGTATGAAAAAGCGGTTACTAAATATATCAAAGAATATCCACATTTTCTACATGCGGAGTATGGAGGTTCCAGTCATATAGGGCGTCACGTAGAAAAACCTATAGATGGTGAAGGCGCTGTAGATAAAGACAGCTGGACAGAAGCTATTACACAAACAGGGGTTACTAATATTGCCCAAATTGGAGATTGGAGTGAGAATTATATTGTTGACCTCTTTGATTGGCATCTAAGAATTTCTGAAACCACTCCTGATTTTGTAGGAAATATTCAATGGGCTATGAAAGATTTTGGAACCCCTCTTAGACCAGAAAATGATATTCCGTATATGAATCAAAAAGGGATTATGGATCGCGCAGGAAATCCAAAGGATGCTTATTACGTATTTAAGAGTTATTGGGCAAAAGAGGCCTTTACCTATATAGAATCTCATACCTGGACAGAAAGACAAGGACCAAGAGATGAAGTTAGAAATATTAGTGTATATAGCAATTGTGATGAAGTAATTTTATATCACAATGGTAAAGCATTAGAAAAAAAGAAAAGAGATATTAATCAGTTTCCTGCCTGTGGTCTTACTTGGGATATCACGTTTAAAGAAGGCTTGAACCAATTAAAAGCAATAGGGTTTAAAGACGGAAAAGAAGTGACAGACAATCTGGAGATTAAGTATAGATATACCACAAATGATATCGCAAAATCATTAGCATTATCATACGATACGTTACCTAATGGTCATTATTTAGTGACAGCAATCGCAGAAGATAAAAATGGATTACGATGTCTGGATTATGAAGATCGCGTATATTTTCAATGTTTAGCAGGTGGTGTTACACAAAAACATATGGGCACACCTACAGGAAGTGAATCAATTAAAATGGCAAATGGTAAAGCGCAGATTGAAGTAGTTCCTGATCAAACGAATACGCCTTTACAGATGACTGTTTTAAATCAGAGTTTTAAAGGCACCTATTTAACGATAGAGAAGTAATTGTACTATAAATCGGAATTTATCTTAAGTTAAATACGTTAAATTTTAAATATATAATTTAGATTTTTAAATTATACTTTTAAAGAAATAGTAATTTATGAACTCAATAGAAATTATTCTAATAAACTTCTCAGAAATCAGAAGAAGAAGTATCAACTTATGGAGCGGAATCCCTAAAGAATATCTAGGCTGGAAACCTGACGAAAAAGCTTTTACAGTGCTAGAAATGATTATACACGTTTTAGAAGGAGAACATCTTTTTCATAAAATAATTGAAAACCGAGGGGATTTAGGAAATTATCAATCTCCTTGGTTCAAACTGGAATACTCGCACTTACAGAATGAATTGGAATTTTCTAAAAAATACCGAGCCAGTTTTTTGAGCATGATTAAAGGACTTACAGAATCAGATTTAGAGAACATCAAAATTGAAAGAAAAGAAGTCGGACAAAGCAAAATATTAGGTGATTATCTAAACCGAATCGCATATCACGAGTCTGTGCATACTGGTCAGATGTTAAGCTATCTAAGAACCATAGGAATCGATAGACCACAAATATGGGATTAAACCCGATGGTAGTTAACAGCTAATTATGATGTAGTGATAGTGTTAACCAAGACTATTACTATATCATAATCTTTACTACTAACTGCTGTAAAAATTAAAACATTCACCTCATCTCAAATAGAGAAAATTCCCGTATATTTAATAATTATAAAATCATCAAATTATATAAATTCTTTTGCTTTATATCAACAGTATAGTGAAGTCTTTAACTCATAACTAATAGAAAAGGTTATTTCTATTAAAGACTATTCATTTTTTTACATCAGAATGATTTAAAACTTTTGATCTAATTTTTCAACTTTTAAAATAAAAGCTATGAGTGGGTATAAGTTTATTAGTATGAATCAATAAAGACATCTTGAGTATAGGTAAATTAAGTTCACTAAAAAACAAATATAACTTTTCATATTTTCATTGGCATACGCATCTGTTTAACCAATGAATAAATACAAATAATATATTCTTAAAAACCAATTTATAACCTTTAGTATTATGAAAAAACTTAATTTTATTGCAGTCGCGTTTATTATAATTTTGAATATGTCTTGTGAACGAGATATAGAAATAGTAAATATAGATAATGATGATACATCTGTATCAAATGGTACTACATCCTCTGATGGGATGGAACTGGAATTGACTAAGAAAAGAGATCAACCTTCTTTACCGTTATCTCATTTTGATTTTGAAACTAATACTATTATGGTATCAGTTGGTAATGATCAATTTCCTGTTGTAGATGCTGGTGAAGGCCCAGTAGCATTATTAATACATGGATGGCCGGATAGTAAAGAAATGTGGAGATATCAAATCCCTTTTCTGGTGAATGCTGGTTATAGGGTAATTGCGCCGGATCTTCGTGGTTTTGGTGGTGCTCCAAAAACACAGGATATAGCTGCTTATGGACTTGGCGCATTAATGAGCGATATTATTACAATACTGGATAACATGGGTATTGATAATGTAAATTTAGTAACTCACGATTGGGGTGCGGCCATAGGTTGGACAATGGCGAGATATAGACCTGAATATGTTAATTCCTTCGTTACCATATCAATAGGAGCAACAGGAAATCCCGGTTTTGATCTTATGGAACAACGCAGAATGAATTGGTATCTTTACATGTTTGCACAAGAAGGTATGGGAGCTTATGAACTTTCTAAAAATGATTGGTATCTTTTTAGAAGTATTGTTTTTCATCCAGATGAAGATACTATTATTGATAATCTTTCAGAACCTGACGCATTAACAACATCAATGAAACCTTATCAGGCAAATTTTGCTGAGACACTCTTAGCAGCTTGTCCAGGTCAAACATATAACCCAGGAAATGTTGATATAGAATATCCACTTGTTACTGCCCCTACTCTAGGTTTATTGGGCAAATATGATTTTGCAATGCTACAACCGCAGATGATATATTCTAAGGATTATGTAGTTGCTGGCAATTTCAAATATAAGTATTTTGACGATGTAGGTCACTGGATGATGCTAGAAAAACCTAAAAGAATCAATACTATTATAAAGAATTTTCTAGATTGTCATGCCTTGTCAGATTGTAATTAAATTATAAAACAGTTTAGACAAATAAAAATGAGATTGTCCTAAGACAGGAACAATCTCATTTTCTATTTATAGGCAGTCATGAGACCTAAACAATCAAAAATCAAAATACTCTTTAGCATTAAAATAGCAAATATCAGAAACTATTTTTCCTAACCATTTTTCATCATTTGGTAATTCTCCTTTTTCAACATCGTTACCAATTAAATTACAAAGAATCCTTCTAAAATATTCATGTCTGGGGAACGATAGAAAACTTCTCGAATCCGTTAGCATTCCAACAAAACAACTTAGCATTCCGAGACTGGATAGTGTATTAAGATGTTTTTCCATACCATCTTTTTGATCCAGAAACCACCATGCGGCGCCATACTGTACTTTACCCTTGATATTTCCATCATTAAAATTACCCGTCATTGTGGCAAATACTTCATTCTGAGAAGGATTTAGATTATAGATAATTGTTTTTGCAAGTTGATCTGTTGCATCTAGTTGGTTTAAATACCCACTAAGTGCTTCTGCCTGAGTATAATCACCAATAGAATCAAATCCAGTATCTGGTCCTAATTGAGTTAATAATCGTTTATTGTTATTTCGTATTGATCCAAGATGAAATTGTTGAACCCATCCCCTCTTATGATAACATCTGCTTAAAAACTGTAACGTAGTAAACTTAAAAAAATTAATTTCTTGTTTAACTAGCGGTTTATTGTTTCTTATTTTCTCAAAAAGAGTAGCTATATTAAATTGTCCCTGATCAAAATAATATAATTGTTCTAATCCGTGATCAGATAATCTACCTCCACATTCATGAAAATAATCAACTCTATTTTCTAAGGCAGCCAAGAGATCATTGTATGATTTTATTTCTATATTAGAAACTGCGCTCAGTTGATCAAGGTATGCTAAATAACTTACATTATTCTCTACAGCAAACGCTTTGTCTGGTCTGAAAGTAGGTAAAACTTTGAGTTGTTTTTCGTTCCTCATTAACGATTTATGAAAACCTAAATCATCAATAGGATCATCTGTGGTACACGCTGATTCTACTTTCATCATTTTTAATAACCCACGGGTTTTATATTCAGGTTGTTTTAATAACCCTTGCGTTTGATGATAGATTTCTTCAGCGTTTTTCGGGGATAGCAACGCATCTATCCCAAAATAACGTTGCAATTCCAAATGTGACCAATGAAATAATGGATTTCTTACCGTATAAGGAACTGTCGCTGCCCATTTTAAAAATTTATCCTTGTCACTAGCTCTCCCGGTAATAAATTGTTCGTTAACTCCTAAAGTACGCATGGCTCTCCATTTATAATGATCCCCTTGTAACCATACTTCGCTGATATTTCTAAATGCTCTATTATCTGCAATATCTTTGGGTGACAAATGATTATGATAATCTATTATAGGTAAGTCTTTTGCATATTCATGAAACAAGGTTTTGGAAAACGTATTCTGAAGCAAAAAATCTTCATTCAAAAAAGTAGAATTTGTCATATATTAAATACTGATATGTTTATGAAGCCGGTTTAAAGTATCAAACAATATATCAACAAGATATAAAACTAAAAATCAACTTTTACAAAAGCAATGTAGTTATTGAAATTGAATAAATAATCAAATCTAGGGGGTACATTCATACAAAAGCATAAAATACAGCAAATTGATTAGTAGCACGTATGCTTTGTCTCAGGTAATCACCTGCCACATTTAATGTATTAGAATAATTATTTAAGGACTCACTACCATATTACCAGTTTCTCCATGAAAACATCCAATTATTTGATTACCTCCGGGAGTTCCTGCATGATAATGATATCCTCTTACTTCATCTTCGTGCCCGTGACACGTATCTAAATCTGTAGGCTCTTTACCGTTTGTATCCAGTAATTCAAAAATGCCAAACCCATCTAATGCGTATCCGATCATAGACGCATGTGCATCTTCCTGAGTGATTTTTTTGGTACAACCAGTAGCAGCGTGATAATGATATCCTCCGTGAGGATTTACATGCCCTCCACAATCATCTAATGGTGCAACTGTATGAGCAGCAAGAATCGCATGTGTAGGTGCAGGTGGATCAAAATTAACTCCATTAAACGCTAACCCTAATGGTTCTCCTCTACCAGGGTTCTTTTTTTTCTCCGAATATATTGGTGAAACCGGTATGTAATAGGTAGTTATTTTATCCTTATAATAAGATGGCATGCATTCTACGCAATGATTTTTATAAGCTTCCTCTACATTTGGTTTAGCAGCTCCCTCACAAGCTTCTTGTGTTGTAGTTACCCTGATAGAACCATCTTCATTATATAGTTTCCACTTGGCATCAGCATAAAACTCGGCTATGTTTGCTATAAAATGACCGTCTACATCATATACTTTTCCATCCTCAAACCAAATGCCTCCTTTTTCTTTTCCATCCTCAATATGTCTGGGACACCAAGGTCCCATCGTATGTTCTCCCGGTTCTGATCGTACTTCTATTTTATAACAATTGGTGGTGGTACCTCCTGAAAGTTTGACTTCTTCTATGGTAATAGGTGAAAGTAAATTTTCCTGAATAAAAAACGTGGCATCTACAGCTACAGCTTTTGATGTTGATTCTTTTTCCTTCTGTTTACAGGTAACGATTGATAATGCTATTAGTATTAACAAAAGATATATAGTACAACGCCCCATTTTTTTTATTTGAAATTAATATTAGTATTTGCTTGTTTTTACGTATATAAATATAGAATAATTAGCTGACAGTCATATAGCCGAACCTAATTAATCTATGAGTTTATTCAAAAACATTAAAATAAAGTACCTAACCTTATCCTAATCATTTGTTGAAGAGGAATCAACATTTTAGTAATATCTCATCGGTACATTTGAGCATTACCAAATATAATCTTAAGCCTTTTACATATGAAAAATTATTCTTACTCAATTTTAACTTTAGAATCAAAGAGAAGGTTCATTTTGCTCTTTATCTATGTAGTTACATCAATTTCACTAATTTCCCAAACCACTAATCAAACCCAAGAAAAAAATACAGCTTTTGATATTCCAATAGACCGTTTTTATGGTACCGCACTCCATGCTAAAGGATTAGATAAATCCTTTCATAATTTTGGTGATATTTTAGTATCAAGAGCAGTATTACCAGCATCCAGTTTTTCTGAAGGTCCTACATCGGGAAAATATATTGGTATACATCCAATCAATGAACAAGATGTTCCTTTTATTAACAAACAACCTGTTCAGGGTTTTTCTGCTGTACTAAATAATTATGATGGTACATTTATGGCAATGTCTGATAATGGTTTTGGGAGTATCGAAAATTCTGTTGATTACCATCTACGTTTATATAAAGTAAAACCAAGATTTGAATCAATTATTGGATTCGGACAAGGAGATATTCAGGTTTTAGATTTTATTGAACTTAGAGATCCTAATCATTTAATTCCTTTTGCTATTACCAATCATTTTACTACAAACAGAATTCTTACGGGAGCAGATTTTGATATAGAATCTATACAGCGAACCGCAAATGGTGAATACTGGATTGGTGATGAATTTGGTCCATTCTTATTACATTTTGACAAGAACGGAATTTTACTTGACTCTCCCTTTCCTCTACCAGATTTAGAAGTATCTGGGAAAGAATTACGCGCTCCTCAAAACCCATACAGCGAAGAATCCAGTGCTATCAGAATTATGAATGCTATGAGAGCGCACGCAGAGGTTAATAATAGTAAAGATCCCGTAATGTCACCCTGGTATGTAATGCTTGATGATGGTGATGAAACTACTTTTGTAGAAGATCGAACCAATCCTCCATTAGAACTTACAAAAGCATCCAGTGAATTATTTAATGTTACTTCTCTAAACACAGCGGGACATCCCGTTGTTGTATATACCGTAAATGATTTGGAGACAATGAATCGTTTATTAGAACTTGGAGTGCAAGGTATTATTACTGATAATCCGGATTTATTACTAACAGCAGTACAAAATTTTGACCCTAATCAAGATGGACAACCAGATTATATGGATGAAAATGGTCTAATTGATATCAATTTATTTGATGCACAAGGTCATAGAGGTGCTAGGAATTTACGTCCAGAAAATACATTACCCGCTATGGAAGCTGCATTAGACTATTTAATGCCAACCTTAGAAACAGATTGTGGGATTACATTAGATGGAGTTCCTGTTTTAGATCACGATCCTCATATAGAAGCTGCAAAAACTCGTAAAGTAGATGGTACTGCCTATGAATATGAGGATGAGGTTTTGGTTAAAGATCTTACCTTACAAGAAATTCAAACTACCTTTATTGCTGATAAGATTCTCGCTGGCAGACCTAACCAACAAAATGAATTAAACTTATCTCCTGTATCAGTAGCATTTGCAAAAGAATATAATATTATGAACCCGTATATTATGCCTTCTTTACAGCAATTATTTGATTTTGTAAATTACTATATTGAATACTATAAAAATGGTAATGGATCTTCTGATTCTAACGCAACAAAACGTTGGAAAAATGCAGCTAAAGTTCGTTTTAATATTGAAACAAAAATAAATCCAAGAACTGATGCAGATGATCGAGGAGATGTTTTTGCAGAACGAACTTTTGATCCAGAAACTTTTACCAAAGCTATAGGGGATTTAATTCTTGCAAATGATCTTTCTGATAGAGCCGACATACAAAGTTTTGATTTCAGAACACTACTAATCGCTCACAAGCAATATCCGGAAATAAGAACTGTATGTTTGTTTGGTGATTTCCCTAAAGTAGGAACTTCTGGTGATGGAACAAATTTACAAGATCAAAATGGAGAAAACACACCCTGGCTGGCTGGATTATATTGGCCATATAGACAGACAATATTAGATACTCCATTTAAAATAAAACAAAGTGGAGGTTTTGAAGGAATGGCTCTAACTACAGACGATACTACATTACTACCACTGTTAGAAAAACCTCTTGAAAATAGTTCAACTACCAATCTTTTAATCCATACATTCGATATCTCCAGTAAATCATATACTGATAAAAAGTATAACTATCCACTCTCTGAGAATGCCAGCGCCATCGGGGATTTTATAATGTTTAGTCAACAGCGAGGATTAATTATAGAGAGAGACGGCTCTCAGGGTGATCTAAACGGATTTAAAGCTATTTATGAGATAGAATTAGAGAAAGATTCTACTATGGTAAGAAAACAATTAAACGTGGATTTACTTGCTATAAAAGATTATCGAAGGATTTCTGAACCTGGATTAGAAGGAGATATTGGAATAGGGAGAGATTTTGCTTTTCCATTTGTAACTATAGAAAGTGTAGTAGTTTTTAACCCTTTCCTGATTGGTGTTCTAAATGACAATAATTACCCATTTAGTGTAGGAAGACATATTGGTACAGGACAACCAGATGATAATGAATTTATTATGATTTGGTTAGATCAACCTTTAGGCAGGCCTTGGGATGAAACAAAAGACTCTTTATCAATGATTACTTCTAATTTTAAAATTTATCCCAATACTTTTGAAAATAAAGTCACTTTTTCAACTAAATCGAAAGCTAAAACACCCATTAGTATTGATATTTATGACATCACAGGGAATTTAATTAAAAATATAAGACCAGATACATCTGACACAAGCACATTTGAATATACTTGGGATGGTTTATCTAATCATAACCTCGCAATTCGCTCTGGAGTATATTTTGCAGTGATAGAAATGGATGGAGCTTTTATCAAAAAGAAATTAATAAAAAAATAAACATAAATTGCATAACATTATAATACCTGTATTCATATTTTAATATCAATACAGGTATTATTTTGTTTTAATTTCTAGGATATAAAAATGATTTTTCGACCTCAAAATCTACCACTCCATCTTTTTTAACATCATACGTCATAAAAAGTTGGCCCCAATAAACGCCATCTGTAAAATCTGCAATCATCCATTTATGATTCAATAATTTCACAGAATTAATAGCCATCTTACCTTCCATACCATCAAAGGGGACAATGGGATTATCAACACCGGCTTTATTTTGAGAAATAATTTGATCCACGATGGTTAATTCGAGTTTTTTAGCATCATATCCTTGCTTTTCAAAATAGGTAGTGGCTTCCTCATCTCCTGCTAATGAAAAGTATGTCAAATCCAGATTTGCATTCATTAACGAGTCAATATGACTATCTTTTGCTTTTACTTCTGCCTTTGTTTCTTTGATTTTAGTTTCAAGATTTTCAATCTTTTTATCATAAGACTCTTTAGCTTTCTTAGCATTCATAAATTGAAACAATACAAATAATACAGAAAAAATAAATAAGTATAAGAATATTTTACTTCGCATTTTATATAGTAATTTTTAAATTATCATAAGCAATAAAAACATGATCAGGCAATTGTGCCTGAACTTCTTCATGAAACCCTAGTAAATGACTTATATGGGTTAGATACGCTTTTTTTGGTTTAATTTCTTCAATAAATTCAAGTGCTTCTTCTAAATTAAAATGAGAATGATGCGGCTCTATTCGTAATGCACTGACTACTAAAACCTCTAAATCATCTAACTTTTTACGCTCCTCCTTTTCAACCGTTTTCACATCGGTTAAGTATGCAAAGTCTTTAAACCTAAAACCAAAAACCTGTAATCGATTATGCATTAAATTTATTGGGGTGATATCCAGGTTACCCAACGCAAATGGTTGGTTAGTTAGCTCATTTTCGATAACGCTGGGCGCGCCCGGATATTTATTTTCAGAAGAAAAAATATAGTTAAATCTTGACCTTAAAGCTTTTAAAACTCGTTGATGCGCATATACAGGAATATCACCTTGCCTAAAAAAAAATGGACGTATATCATCCATGCCCATCGTATGATCTGCATGCTCGTGTGTAAAAATGATTCCATCGATTCTCGAAACCTGATTAGCCAGCATTTGTTGTCTAAAATCCGGACCACAATCAATTATATAGGTATACTCATCCCAGGAGATTAATACAGATACTCGTAAACGCTTGTCTTTTGGATCCTTGCTTAAACATACCGGGTGATCACTACCTATTATAGGAATCCCTTGTGATGTGCCTGTGCCGAGAAATGTAATATCCATAAATAACAATACTAAGAAAACAAATGTACTATAAATTTAGGGACTAAAAATAATCTCAAAATAAAGATAAACATAAAAATATTACACTTATAATGATATATGATGACTAATAAAATAGAATTTAGTCGAAAAATCCAGGCAAACAAACGCAGAAAACATCATCACATTCTATATTTGATTATCTATTTGGATAGTCAGACTAAGCGTATTTAAAAATAAGGGTATAATACTTCTAAAAATTTCTAAAATTTAAAGATATCTATAAAAAAAATTATGGTTAATTCTTTTTTTCTGACTTAAAATACTTCATAAATAAAAATTATACATTTATGATCTACTCCTTTCTTTTTATGGATGGTATTAGTAACTTTACAAGAAACAAAAAAAGCCCACTTCGCTATGCCTATAACAATAATGGGGGATAAAGAGTTTGAATCTGTCCCTTCAATCAAGAGCAAAGCCTTACGTATTAACCTAAATGCTAATATATACGGTACTTTTGCCGAAATCGGTGCCGGTCAGGAAACCGCACGTAACTTCTTTAGAGCTGGAGGTGCCTCTGGTACGATCGCTAAAGCTATGAGTGCTTATGATAAAGACTTCAGTGATGCCATCTATGGAATAGAAAATGATAAACGGTATGTAACTGAGGCTAGATTAAAAAAAATGTTGAAGCATGAAGGTCAACTCATGGAAGACCGCATTGCCAGAGATAAGCATCCTAATAAACTATTTTTTAGTTACGCCAATACTGTAGCAACCATTGATTTTGCAAAAAAATATAAAGGTCATGGCTGGGTTGGAATCAGATATCAAACAAAACCTGATGAAGATTATAACGAAATTATTCTTCATATACGCTTTCATGAAAATGATGCTAAATTACAACAAATGACCTTAGGTGTGTTAGGCGTGAATTTAATTTATGGAGCTTATTATAAGTATGACAATCCTAAAAAACTATTACGTTACTTATATGATCATTTAGACAAAGATCAAATCGAAATTGATACCATTAATTTTTCAGGACCTCGATTTAAAAAAGTAGATAACCGCTTAATGAGTCTGCAGTTAGTTAAAAACGGAATGACCGAAGCCGTAATGTTTGGTCCTGATGGGAATAATGTGCTCCCTGCAAGGATTTTATACAAAAAGAATATTTTAGCTATGCGAGGGAGCTTTAGACCTGTTACTAAAGTAAACATGGATATTTTTGAGAAATCTCATAACATGTTTCTCAATGAAAATAAGGTAGATAAAAATAAAACTGTTGAGATATTTGAAATCACACTATCTAATCTTAGAGCAGAGGGAGAAATTGACGAAGAAGATTTTATGGCTAGAGCCAGATTATTATGTTCTTTAGGACAAACAGTTATGATTTCCAATTTTCAGGAATATTATAAAGTAGTAGAGTATTTCTCTAATTATACTAAAGAGCGAATGGCATTAGCTATGGGTGTTAATAATTTAGTAGATATATTTGATGAAAAATACTACCGTCATCTTAGTGGTGGTATCTTAGAAGCCTTTGGAAAACTATTCTTTAAAGATCTCAAAGTATACTTATATCCATTAAAGGATCCTAAAACAGGAATTTTAACCACTAGTGACAACTTAAAAGTACATCCTAGAATGAAAGAATTATACAAATTCTTCAAGCATAACGGAAAATTACAAGATATCGTGGATTATGATACCTCTATTATGGACATATTTTCCAGAGAAATTTTACAAAAAATACAGCATGCAGAGCCGGGATGGGAAGATATGTTACCAGATCTAATTCCAGAAATGATTAAGGAGAATAATTTCTTTGGTTACAGAGCTACAGAAAAGGTATAATTCTTTTTAAATTATCAAAAAAATCCGATATATCAATTAGATATATCGGATTTTTATTTTGTAGAAATTTGGTACTAATACCAATATTTAACAGAAAACACTATAATATTTGTGCAGCGTGATCTTTGGTTTTTACTTTAGAAATCACGTCAGTAAGTACTCCTTCTTCATTAATAACAAAAGTAGATCTGTGAATACCATCATATTCTTTTCCCATAAATTTCTTAGGTCCCCAAACACCAAAAGCCTCAATAACTTTCTTGTCTTCATCAGCTAATAATGGATAAGGCAATTCATATTTATTTTTGAAATTTTGCTGACGTTTAGCACTATCGGCGCTAACACCCAGAATCTCATACCCTTGTGATTGAAATGTGTGATAATTATCTTTTAGATTACACGCTTCTGCAGTGCATCCTGGCGTACTCGCTTTAGGATAGAAAAAAACAACGAGTTTTTTACCCTTAAAATCAGATAAAGTAACGGTATTTCCATCTTGATCTAATGCTGAAAAATTTGGTGCCTTATCTCCTACTTTTAGTGTTGTCATTATTATATGTGCTATAAATTAAAAAATATATTCTTCTGAAATAAAATTAACTCAAAAAATAAGATCACAAATAGATTTTATCAAAAAATTAAGCTTTGTTGCACTATTATAAAAACTATGATAATTCATATTTTAGCTTAAAAATTTAGTGATACACATGACTAAGCAAGAAAAAGTAGACTTCACAGTTAATAAATTACAAGAATTATATCCAGAAATTCCAATTCCACTAGACCATAAAGATCCATATACACTATTAATCGCCGTATTATTGAGTGCACAATGCACGGATGTAAGAGTAAATTTAATTACTCCCTTATTATTTGCCCGCGCAGATAATCCTTATGATATGGTGAAATTAACAGTTGAAGAAATCAAAGAAATAATCAGACCAGTTGGTTTAAGTCCTATGAAATCAAAAGGCATTTATGGACTTTCAAAAATACTGATAGAAAAACATCAAGGTAAGGTGCCTAAAAGTTTTGAGCACCTGGAAGAACTACCTGCTGTCGGACATAAAACAGCAAGTGTGGTGATGTCGCAAGCTTTTGGTGTACCGGCGTTTCCCGTAGACACACATATTCATCGATTAATGTATCGATGGGGATTCACTAATGGCAAAAGTGTCATGCAGACCGAAAAAGATGCCAAACGACTATTTAAAAAAGAATTATGGAATGATCTACATTTACAGATCATATGGTATGGACGCGAATATTCACCTGCCAGAGGATGGGATCTGGAAAAAGATATCATAACAAAAACAATCGGAAGAAAAACTGTGCTTAAAGCGTATTATAAAAAGTAAAAGACCTATCTAAATGATAGGTCTTTTACTATAGAATTTAATTTAGAAGCGCTTCAAACTTCATGTTTTTATAATCTATAACACTTAAAGCTTTAGAATAGTTCAACAAGAAATCAATTGTATTTTTTCCTGGTACTAATTGTTGTTCTTCTCCTTTATGAAAAGATTTAAAGTAAAATTTTGCCATATTATTAAAATTGGATTATAAGTTAAATATAATCAAATAACGGAGCAAAATGCACTTTATTGCATAAAGAAATGTTAATTAGTTAGAACAATGTTGTTTTTTTCAATAACCTTTCTGAGGTTAATCAATGCATATCTCATACGTCCTAAGGCTGTATTAATACTAACACCAGTTTTGTCTGATATTTCCTTAAAACTCATATCTCTATACATACGCATTACTAATACCTCTTTTTGATCTTCTGGTAATTCCTGAATTAGATTACGTAAATCCACCTCTACCTGTTCTTGTATTAGTTTCTTTTCTGCGTTTAGATCACCATCACTTATAACAGAAAAAATACTAAATTCTCCATTATCTTCAAATTTTGGCATTCTATTTCCTTTTCGGAAATGATCAATAACTAAATTATGCGCTATACGCATGACCCAAGGTAAAAATTTACCTTCTTCATTATATTTGCCTAATTTTAGTGTTCTGATCACTTTTATAAATGTATCCTGAAAAATATCTTCAGAAACATCACGGTCAAAAACCTTAGAATATATAAAACTGTAAATACGTTGTTTGTGACGTTCTATTAGTGTAGATAAGGCGCTTTCTTCACCTTGTATATAACTATTAACTAAAACAGCATCAGATAGCGTGTAATTTTTCATACCTTCTTTAATTTAGTACCAACAAGCTTGGGGCTCGTGCTATGTTAAACTTAAAAGTAATGGTATGCTATAGGCTTTTTCGTTTTGTTTTGGTTATTAATCTGGGTGCAATATAATAACTAAAGTTGAAAAACAAGCATTTTTTGTTAATTTTTTTAACTCGACTTTCAATCTCAAACCGTTATAAAACTTCTTAACTAATCATTATATTTGCCCTTATACCTCATATTTACTATGATTCAAGATATTAAAAACTTAGACCCTAAACATAATATATTAATTAAGGGAGCTACCCTTCACAACCTCAAAAATTTAGATGTTGCTATCCCAAGAAATAAATTAGTAGTCATTACAGGATTATCAGGTTCTGGTAAATCCAGTCTTGCTTTTGACACCCTATATGCAGAAGGTCAACGCAGATATGTAGAAAGTCTTTCATCATATGCTCGTCAATTTCTGGGACGGCTCAATAAACCAAAGGTAGAATATATAAAAGGTATTGCTCCTGCTATTGCTATAGAACAAAAAGTAAACTCAACAAACCCAAGATCTACTGTAGGCACTTCAACAGAAATTTATGACTATTTAAAGTTATTATATGCCAGAATAGGAGTCACCTACTCCCCTGTCTCGGGAAATATTGTAAAAAAAGACACTGTTACTGATGTAGTAAATTATATAAAGACTTTTGATGAAGGAGAAAAACTTTTATTGCTTGCTCCTGTGTTTGTTGAAAAAGGACGTACCATAGAAGAAAAATTAAAGGTATTACAACAACAAGGTTATGCTCGTGTAAAAATAAATAATACTGTCAGCAGAATTGAGGATACAAAAATTAAGAAGAAGGATGAAGTATTACTGGTGATTGACAGGATCATAAAAAAAGATGATGAAGATTTTTATAACCGATTAGCAGATGCAATAGGTTCTGCCTATTTTGAAGGTAAAGGAACTTGCTTTGTAGAAACGCTTGCAGACGCTAATAGCAGACAATTCAGCAATAAATTTGAGTTGGATGGCATTACCTTTTTGGAACCTAATGTACATTTGTTCAGTTTTAATAATCCTTATGGAGCGTGTCCTGAATGCGAAGGATATGGCGATGTCATTGGTATTGATAAAGACCTCGTGATACCTAACACATCTCTTAGCGTTTATGAAGGTGCAGTTTTTCCATGGAAAGGAGATACTATGAGTTGGTATAAAGATCAATTGGTAAATAGTGCTTACAAATTTGATTTCCCTATTCATAAACCTTATTTCGAACTATCAGAAAAAGACAAAGAACTCCTTTGGCACGGTAATCAACATTTTGAAGGGATCAACAACTTTTTTATAGACTTAGAATCTAAGGCCTACAAAATACAAAACCGAGTAATGCTTTCACGATACCGTGGAAAAACAAAATGTACTACCTGTAAAGGAAAACGATTACGACCAGAGACTAATTACATTAAAATTGGAGATGCTACACTTTCTGAGCTAGTAGAAAAACCATTAGATGAACTTGCTTTATTTTTTAAAAATTTAACGCTTAATGAATATGATGCACAGATTGCTAAACGACTTTTAAAAGAGATCAATAACAGATTAGCTTTTCTGGGAAATGTGGGATTACAATACCTTACACTAAACAGAAAGTCGAATACTTTATCCGGAGGAGAATCTCAACGCATTAATCTTGCAACTTCGCTAGGCAGTAGTTTAGTCGGTTCTATGTATATTCTTGACGAACCAAGTATAGGTTTGCACCCAAAAGATACAGAAAAACTGATTTCCGTTTTAAAATCTTTAAGAGATCTGGGGAATACTGTGATCGTAGTTGAACATGATGAAGATATCATGAAAGCAGCTGATGAAGTAATCGATATTGGTCCTGAAGCAGGTACCCATGGAGGGAATCTCGTTGCTCAAGGCACCTATAAAGAATTATTAAAATCCGATTCGCTTACCGCAAAATACCTTAACGGAACTATGGAAATCAAAGTTCCCGACATAAGAAAAACATCTAAATATTTTCTGGAAATTTTTGGAGCCAGAGAAAACAATTTAAAAAATATTGACATTAAAATTCCGCTAGGTATTTTCACAGCAATTACTGGAGTTTCTGGTAGTGGAAAAAGTACTTTAGTGCGTAAAATTGTATATCCGGCAATCTTAAAAGAATTAGGAGGCTATGGAGAAAAAGCAGGTGAATACACAGAGATAAAAGGAAATTATAGTAATATAAAACATGTAGAATTTGTAGATCAAAATCCAATAGGACGCTCATCAAGATCCAATCCTGTTACCTATATTAAAGCATATGATGATATCCGTGCTTTATTTGCAAATCAAAAATTATCCAATATCCGAAACTATCAATCTAAACATTTTTCTTTTAATGTAGATGGCGGGCGATGTGAAACCTGCAAGGGTGAAGGCGAAGTTACAATCGAAATGCAATTTATGGCAGATGTGCATCTGGAATGTGAAACCTGCAAAGGAAAGCGTTTTAAAAAGGATGTGCTAGAAGTAACTTTTGCTGATAAAAATATCGATGATATATTAACGATGACCATTGATACTGCAGTCGCTTTTTTTGAAGAAAACAATCAAGCAAAAATCCGAAGAAAATTAAAACCACTACAAGATGTAGGGTTAGGTTATGTGCAATTAGGACAAAGCTCCTCTACCCTATCTGGAGGAGAAGCACAACGTATCAAACTTGCTTCTTTTCTGGTAAAAGGAAATACTAAAGACAAAGCACTTTTTATTTTTGATGAACCTACCACAGGTCTACATTTTCATGACATCAAAAAATTATTAAAATCCTTTAATGAGCTTATTGAAAAAGGACATTCGATTTTGGTGATTGAACATAATCTCGATTTAGTAAAATGTGCGGATTATGTGATTGATTTAGGATTAGAAGGTGGAAAAAACGGTGGTCATATTATAGCCAAAGGAACTCCGGAAGAAGTAGCAAAAAACAAAAAATCATATACTGGTCAGTATCTTAAAGAGAAAGTATAATATCTGGCGCGGAACTAAATTATTATGAATAAATCAGCGTAAAGCTTTTATCTATAATACTGTTTCCTAATTTTATTGTAGCTAATATTAAAACCTATTCCTTTAGCAAAGAATATACCTTAGATTGACTTTCGTCTGTTATGTTTACAAAATACATGCCTGGCGTAAGATGTTCTATATTAAGTGTTAGATTTTGATTATTAAATTTAGTGTTTAAGCGTAATGCGCCAGTCATATCAAAAATACGAATGTGATAGGCTATAGATTGTAAATTATCAATGTGTAGAACACGTTTTGCAGGATTAGGGTATACCTCTACTGTAAGCGACTCTTCTTCTATTATATCTTGAATATTTAATGTTGCTCCAAACTCAACAGCTCCCATATCTACAGTAGTATCAAAAATTCTGTCTGATCCCAAGAAATCCTTTTCATCAACTGGTATTCCTGTATTATCACCCGCATTGATAACTGGTGAACTTGCGTTTGGTGTAAAATCAGCAGATGTGTCAAGGTCTGGAGCAACAGATAATCCGTTAGGATTTGTTCCTACATTCGCTAAATCAAAACCAGACGCCATTCCGTTTACTAAGTTATATTCTACTACAGGAATATCTCCACCAAAAAAATTTGAAATCCCAAACATGTTAGAAGAAGAGTCAGAGTTAGGTTCAAAAATGATATTATTAGTGATTGAACAGTTCTGAGTTATCTGCACGCTAATTCCTGATCGATCCCCTCCTGTGTCAGGTCTGTCAGCTCCGTTTTCATAAAATGTATTATTACGCACAATGCTATTAATCACTGTTCCATTATTTCCACCAAATACCAAACCGTTCTCGGCATTAAAGTAAGACAAATTATTAGTCATTGTAATATTTAGCGTCTCTCCTGCTTGTTCTCTTCCTATAGAAAAACCCTGACCATTTTGATAACTTCTATTACCATAAATTTCTACATTTGCACCTCCGTCTACATAAATACCTGCTGGTTCAAAAAGTCCGGAAACCGAAGAAGGTCTTCTACAATTAAATACCGTATTTTCTACTACTTCTCCATTTCTAGCCTGATCCGTGCCAGAAGTAGCTACACCAAAACCTCCTGCAATGTCGATACCAATATTAGTGCAATTTGATATTGTGTTGCCTTGTACTAAAAACTGATCTACGTTACCGTTTAGCGTAAGAGCCTCACTGTTTCCAGTAATTATATTATTCAAATTAGTATTAGTTACATTAACGTTAGTCACTGTATTAGCGGTTCTACCAGTTATCAGAATTCCGTGTGCTTGACCAGTACCAGAAGGATTACTTGCCGGATCTGCCGTATTATCAGACGACCAGCCTATATCCTGCAAGGTACAAGAGTCAATAAATATATTCTGTAATGGAGCATCATTAAATGTAGCAGTAGTTACATAAATTCCTTTTGCTCCCTGAACAAAATTATTTTCAAACGTTACGTTTTCAATCCTGATATTACTTTCGCTCAAAACAGAAAGTAAGGCAAAATCTAATCCAGCAGTTGTATCTGGCACTCCCAATCCAGAAATGGTTCCTCCTCTTATGATAATAGGATTTGCTTCAGTTCCTGATCTATTAACAATAAATCGACCAAATATGGTTCCACTAATTAGTATGGTACTGTCAGCCATTGTATCATCCAACGCAGCTTGTAATTCTGCAGCTGTTGTTACCGTAATTTGCGCTTTTACTGTACATACTGTTATAATAAACAATGATAAGCTTAAGAAGAAAGTTTTCATTTTTAAAATTTTATATTTAATCGAAACTAAAAATAAGAATTAAATATTATTTAACCATTCTTTTTTCATAAAAATCTTTCATTGAAGCCTTTTTATTGATAAATACGTCTGACTTATAAGTCAAAAAATAAACAAATCACCTATGTATTCATCCTACGAAACAAATACGTTTCAGAAGGAGGACGATTAATCATCAATATGACAAATATTGACAATAAAAATCCACCTATCTTTTAAAAATAGTAGTTTTTGTGATTTGTATTTTTTGTTTAGAAAACTAATTTTATACTAATTAAGTAATCACATATAAGTTCTGATTACTATTAATGTACGCGAGTCTTAAACCATTCTTCCGGATTATTTTTAATAAACTCAGTTCGTTCCAGACCGAACATGGTTATTAATTGCTCTTCGGAGTAATCTTCATTTAGTTTACGACATCTAGAATAGATATAAGGATCTGAGTATTTTGTATACTTTTTATTTTTCTTAAATAGAAGTTTAAAAATAGTTTGCATAATCTCTAAAAATTTTTCTTTGATTAAAGATCTGAATTTGTGATTTTTTTTTTGAATCCTATACGTTTAAAATTTAATCGAAATACGCTTACATCCTTTAGATTATATAAGCACGTTTTCTATTGTAATATACACCAAATTGAAATCGGTATTACGATCGAAACGTAATACCGATTTTAAAATAGTAGACTATCGTATTCCAATTTAGTAAATAGAAATTTATCCAAAAGCAGATTCTACTGCACCTCCATCAATGCGAACGTTTGTGCCATTCACATATGATGCATGCTCTGAGCATAAAAAAGCGACTACAGAAGCAACTTCTTCTGGTTTACCTCTGCGTTCCATCGCAATATGAGGTCGCTTATTTTTCACAAACCACTTCACGGCTTCATCTACAGAAATATCTTTTTCTTCTGCTAAATCTTCCATCATAGCATCTGTCATAGGTGTCTCTATATAAGCAGGAGAAATACAATTAAAAAGTATATTTTCTTTTGAATATGCTCTGGACAGACATTTTGATAGGTTAATAATACCAGCTTTACAGGCATTGTAAGGACTTTCTTCTTCGTATGGTTGAAAAGCGTTCTCAGAAGCAACAAGAATCATTCGCCCCCAGTTCAGTTTTTGCATCTGCGGGATGAATGCTCTACAAACTCTTACGGCTCCCATAAGATCAATCTCTATAGTTTCTTTCCAATCTTCATCAGTAAGTGTCAGAAAGTCTCCGGCAGCACCTCTGGCTCCCGCAGAATGAAAGATAATATGAGCACCACCAAATTCTTTTTCTATATAATCCGCAAGCGCAATAACCTCTTGATTTTTAGAAATATCAGCTGCTTTGGTTAATACTTTAGCTCCGTCAGCACATTCTTTTTCTACTTCTTCTTTGGCTTTTTCTAAATCACTACCGCCCTCTTTATCACTTAAAATGACGTGTACACCTTCTCTTACTAAGAACTTAGCAGTTTCAATTCCAATTCCCGAATCACCACCAGTGATTAAGGCTGTTTTACCTTTAATTTTTAAATTCATACTATTATTTTTAATTAGCCATTTGTTGTAAATCCCGGATAGCAGGTCATTCCTCCATCCACAAAAATTGTAGTTCCATTTATATATTCTGATTCATCTGAGGCTAACCAGCTTGCTACGCTACCTATTTCTTCTGGTTCTGCCATTTCTTTATATGGGATTAAATCCATTAATTTTTCTAGTTGATCAGGATTTTTCCATACATCCTTATTAATATCAGTTTTTGTTGCTCCCGGCGCAATACTATTGCATCGTATTTTGTAAGGAGCATATCCCTGACAAATACTTTGCATAAGCATAGAAATTGCTCCTTTAGACGCTGCATAATTAGCATGTCCTGCCCAAGGAATGACTTCGTGAACTGAGCTTACGTGAATGATTTTTCCTGCGGATCTGGAAACACCTTTTCTTATTCCTACGGATAGAAATTCCTGCAACGCTGACTTTGCACATAAAAATTGCCCAGTTAAATTCACCGCAATTACTTGATTCCATTGTTCTAAGGTCATTTTATGAAGAGGAGCATCATTTTGCATCCCGGCATTAGGCACACAAATATCAATATTTCCAAAATGATTCTTTGTCGTTTTAAATAACCTCAGAACTTCTTCTTCTTTACTAATATCTGCTTGACATACAATTACTTTTCCGCTATCTTTATACTGTTCTATGTTATTAGCCGTTTCCTCAGCGGATTGTTTATCTTTATTATAATTTATAATAACATTGGCTCCTTCTTTTGCTATCGATTCTGCGATTGCCTTACCGATTCCAGAACTAGAACCTGTTACGATACAAGTCTGATTAATTAAACGTTGATTTGGTTTTTGCATGTAAATTTATTTAAGTAAATACTCAGGTTTATAACCTTGCTTTAGAAATTCTGGATATACAAAATTTCTATTATTTAATTCAATTTCAACCTATTTCACAACCACATTTTACTACATTGTCTTATCTGCTATCTTGATTAAATAGGAATTAGAAAATCTTTTTTATAGAAATTCTGAAATCCTATTATTCTTATAATTCCAAGGCATCTATTTCAATAAAATTTAACTGAAGTCTATAAATCTCTGACGATAAATTGTCTAAGACTTTATATTTTGAAAGATATTTTACTTTCAAAAATTTCAGTCAAAAGTGTTTCTGTTTTTAACTAATCAGAAGGCTTTCCTCTGGGAAACATTGTAGATCATCATTAAGATTCATCTAATGAATGAACGATTGAAATGTGATTGGTATCTTTTTAATAAAATTGCTAATCCGAAGTTCGATTAATTCTTTAAAAGAAAGGTGCTCAAAAGAATAGGTCCTTAATCCGAATGATAAGTGAATATTTTATTAAGTCTTTTTAAGAGTGTTTAAGTATAATTCTTATTGTGAGTTGAATCAATTAATTAAAATACTACCATTGATTAACTATTTTTCTTTCTTTCTATTTTTAGTCTTTGATTTTTTTCTGGAACCGTGTTTTTTATATACTGCATCTGCAATTTCTCTATATCCTTCAGTTTTTCTTATAGCGTATATTTTTTGTCTCATTTCAGCAGAACTTATTTTATAATCTACGATATTAGGAGGATAATTACCTAAAGTTTCTTCTTTATGAAGGATTATTTGTTCAGAAGAATATTTTTTTAATTCTGGAACAAACTTTTTGATAAAAATGGTGTCCGGATCTTGGTCTATTATTTGTTTATTAGGATTATAAATTCGTACAGTATTGATTCCAACAACGCTGGCTTGCATTTGTAATTGACTAAGATGAATACCAGGTTCATAATCTGTATACATCTTTGCCATAGGACAATTGATATCTTTCCAACTGATCTGTAGTGTATGACATGCAAAAGATGTAATCATAGCTCTCATTCTAAAATTGATAAATCCTGTTTCATTTAAACATCTTATACTTGCATCTACCATTGGGAAACCTGTATTTCCATTTTGCCAGGCACTTAGAAGTTTAGGATCTGCGTTGTATTCGAGCTTTTCATAAGCTAAATTTATTGCTTCAAACTCCATAGAGGGCTCTGTTTCTAGCCGTTGTATAAAATGATCTCTCCAATGTAATCTTGATAAAAAAGATCGTAAAGACATTCTCCATTTACCAGCATTTTTAACACCTGCCTCCATTTGAAGCTTCAGCTCTTCCATTCGTTCTAGTGTTTTTTGGTAAATAGTTCGGCTAGTTATCGTTCCGTACGCTAAATGAACTGATGTACGTGAACCCGCTTGAAAAGCGGTTAAAGGTGAAGATATCCCTCCCCGGTAAGCAAGCCCTCTCTCATGTAAGAAACTATCTAGATCATTAAAAGCATCTTTTTCACTTACCTTCTGCATAGATTCTTTTTGAATTGAACTTAAAGAAAAACCTAATGATTCTAAGGTTAAAGAATCTGTCCGTGTTTCGAACTTATACCATTCAGGTATTACTATACAATTCGATAATTTCTTTGGAATGGGAATTAATTTTTCAAAAGTAAATTCTTTCCAATATGTATGCCGTGTATCCCGATTACTTAAATTTCGAAATACAGCGGTTTGTAATGGTTCTTTAAAATCTATTTCTTTTTTTTGACACCAGTTTCTTACTGCGATATCTCTTTGATAGGTTCTGAAGGTTCCAGTTTCCTGATGCGCATATATCTTATTAAATCTAAATGAAGCATGTAGTTTTTCGAATGTTTCTATGACTTCCCCTCTTATAATTAATAATTCACCTCCTTTACTCTGTAATACTTTTTTAAAGGAAAATAACGCCTCCAATAAAGCTTGTACATGAAATGCAGATGTATCGGAAGATTCTAAAAATGAATCTTCCATTATAAATACGGGAGTGACCTTATTACTATCTATTAGTGATTGGTGTAAAGCTGGATTATCAAAAAGTCTAAAATCTTTCTTAAGCCAATAAAGGGTATGACTATCATTCATAGTAAATTTTAATTTAAATAAATTGGCTTATATGATCAGATGATTCAATTTTGGTTTTATCTAATATATGGCACCCATGTCATAAGATGGAATACTATGACGTGAGTAGTTAATCTGTGAAAATATTTTCTTTATTAGAAAAATTAGAGGTAGGTATTTTATTAAAAAAATCTGACAATTCAAGATTACCTGTAGGACCATACCCTATTAAAAGTGTACCTTTCAAATTATTATTTGTTTCTAAAACATATAATATAGACATATCCGAAGGATTACTCATCCCTTCAAAACGGTGTTCTGCTACTACAAAAATTTGCTCTGGAGAAAATGCTTTTTTACTTGCATTTTCTACTAAACACTCTTTTTCATATCGAAAGGAACAAGTATATCCTTTTTGCTCATATGCTGTGATTATATCTTTTTCGCTTTTTTCGTTCATCTTATTCTGTTTTATTTCATTAGAAATTTAAGAATTCAACAATTTTCTAAAGTGCTTTATTACTAAAATTCTTGCCTTAAATCTTTTTGAACTCTACTCTCTATCTATAAAGCGCATAATAGAATTGATACCATAATTTATACTTAGAAGGGTTTATATAAATTTTATATTAAAATTAATCATTGTTGACCATTTTAGAAAAATGAAGTTAAAAATTATATCATTCTAGCTAAAATCCTTCATAGTTACCTACTAGTTTTATAACCATTGTAATGCTTAGTTAAAGCTTGTTTTTATATTATTTTATATATCATCACTAAAAAAGGTTACTATGACGTCGAATAATCAAGAAAAAAAGTCATCTATAGATAATCCAATTGAAATCGTAGGCAATGGAAAGAAGATTATTGTGTTTATTCACCATTTTGGAGGAACTAAAGATAGTTGGAAGTGGCTCACTAATAAAATAGACAAAGATTTTCGATGTATACTTATCACTCTTCCTGGTTTTGGAAATACAGATAGATTAAAAAAAATATGTATGGAAGAATTTGCTATTTTCATCAATGATACTATTCGTTCTCTAAATTTAAATAAATATATTCTGTGCGGACACTCCATGGGTGCTAAATTAGCTTTGTATGCTGCATCGCTAAACAAATCCCATAAACCAGAGAAAATAATACTCATCGCACCATCTCCCCCTACTATGGAGTATATGACTAAAGAAGAAAAAGATCGAATGTTAATTCATCCAAATATCACCATAGCAACCGAAACTGTTAAGAAATCTACGATTAAAAAATTATCTAAAAGAAAGTTTAATTTTGCTATATCGTCACAGCTACAAGTAGAAGAGGATACTTGGAAATGGTGGTTAGAAACAGGAATGAATAAAAATATTGTTACTAGTATTTCATCTTTAAAAATTCCTTCGTACGTAATTTGCTCATCTAAAGATCCGGTAATTGATATGAATGTAATTTATAATTATACAATCCCGTATGTATATAAGCCTAGTATTTTTATATTAACTAGTGTTGGGCATTTAATTCCGTTAGAAATTCCTGGAAAGCTTGCAAAACATATTACCAGAGTAATAAATATGACTGAAACGTAAATCGTTCAAGATAAAGGATACAATTAATGGTAATAGGATTGATAAGCAGTATAAAAAAATTCTAATTCTTTGTCATTATAACAAACTCTAACACAATATTTTAATTATTTATAATGTATGGTAAGTGATTCCTATAATTTAAGATCCTTATATTTATCTAGAGCGCTCATTAATATCATTTGAGTTCATAAATCCGTTTAATAAAAGGTACATTTAATAGTAATAATTAAATATTTAGGATATGACTGATAAAAAGAAAACTCAAAAAAATAACGGTTCAGAGAAAAAAGGAGTAGTCGGAAAAATGAATACTGACTCATCAGCAACTAATAAAATCAAAACTTCAGAACAGCATCAAGATAGTGATAAAGGCATTGTTGGAAAAATGAATAACGACACTGGAAAATAGTTTATTATTTTATGAAATAATAAGGTCTCTATGTCTTAATAAGTTTTTTATCATTATCAATTTATTAGGGTATTATTAATTGGTCTAAAAGAGATCGTATGTGGTAATAACATTAAAAGTTGCGTCTTTTTGGTTTCTATTTAATGAAAATGCGGCACTAATTAATCCTAAATGACTAAATGCTTGAGGAAAGTTTCCTAAAAAACTTCCATCTGCATCAATTTCTTCAGAAAATAACCCTAGATGATTACTATAGTTCATTATTTTCTGAAAATAATAGGAAGCTTTTTCTAATTGTCCTGCTCTGGATAAACATTCTACATACCAGAATGCACCAATTAAGAAAGTTCCTTCATCATTATCATCTGATTTTGGATTTGTATCATTCATATTTCTATAAATAAGAACATCTGTCATCAGCTTTTTTTCAATAGCTTCCATCGTCAAACTCCATCTCGAATCATATGGGCTTATCATTCTTACAAGAGGCATTATCATTAGTGAGATATCTAAACTACTTGCGTTTTTAAAATGTACATATGATTGAAGCTTTTTATCCCAAAAATTATTATAAACATCATCAAAAATTTGATCTCTTGTGGGTATCCATCGCTCTCTATCAAAAGGGAAAGAATGCTTTAATGCAAGTCGAATTGCTCGATCTATAGCTACCCAACACATCACTCTTGAATACAAATAACTTCGTTTAGTTTCTCTGACTTCCCAAATTCCGTGATCAGGCTGGTCCCATTTTCCTATAACGATTTCAATTAATTGTTGAATTAATTGCCAAAACTCATAAGAAATCGATTCGCCGTATTTATCAAACAGGTAAATAGTATCCAACAATTCACCGTATATATCAAGCTGTAATTGATTAGTCGCCTCATTTCCTATCCTTACTGGGTCTGACTTTTTGTAGCCTTCAAAATTTTCGAGTGTGGATTCTTCTAAATCTCTATTACCATTAGTTCTATACATTATTTGTAATTCTACTCCATCTGCAAGATCTTGTTTAAGCCTGTTTTTAATCCATATTATAAATCTGGAAGCTTCCTCCAGGAAACCCAAACGAATGAAAGCATACATCGTAAATGATGCATCTCTAACCCAGGCATATCGATAATCCCAGTTTTTATCTCCTCCTAACGTTTCTGGTAAAGAAAATGTAGGTGCTGCTATTGACACTCCGTGCTCTGAGGACGTTAGCAGCTTAAGTAATAATGCCGATCTATCTACTTCAACTTTCCAGTTACCTTGATATGTGGATTTTTTAATCCAATGCTGCCAGTATTTAACCGTCTTACGTAGCTTCTTTCTTGAGGATTTTATGAAATTATTAGAGTTATCGGATTTACTATCCAATATTTCTCCTATTCTAAAAATTGCAGT
Organism: Aquimarina addita; assembly: GCF_039539305.1. NCBI lineage: Bacteria > Pseudomonadati > Bacteroidota > Flavobacteriia > Flavobacteriales > Flavobacteriaceae > Aquimarina > Aquimarina addita. The sequence continues at coordinate 275,060 of NZ_BAABCW010000004.1, forward strand.
TTTACCTTCTTTTAAACTAAAGGATGTAATTAGATTACTTTTTGTATCACTTATTTCAATATTACTGATTACTTGCAGTGATTCAATTTTTGTATCATCACAATTAAAAATTGCTTCATGTTTACTATCGGATGAGATTGTATGATTACTTCTACCATAATTTAGCTTAGGTATTAGTTCAAAGGAAAAATCAATGGTACCTCTTATACATTTTACGATTCGGATATACTCATTTGGGAATTCACTTTCATCGTCAAATGGCATAAAGTCAATAATATCTACTACCGCACGTGTTGCTATAAAACGAGTAAGCAATACATTAGTTTGATCTATATAATTTTGATGTATTTGATAATCATCGCCTTTAGGCTGTGTATTAAAATATCCTCCAGCATCGCGGTCGAGAAGTTTAGCAAAAACAGAAGGTGAATCAAAATGTGGAAAACAAAAAAAATCGATCGAACCTGTTTTATTAATTAGCACAGTAGTTTTCCCGTTTCCTATAATTCCATAATCTTTAATAGGACTATAAATTTTGTTTTCCATAATTCATTTTTGATACTATTGTTTATATATAAAATTACCCAGCACTTATATTATTCGTAAAAAGTGCCGGGATATGATCTTAATTAAGGTCTTTAGCAATGCGTTAACCACCCACAACGGTTCCACCATTAATATGAATAACTTGTCCTGAAATGTATGTTGAATCTTCTGAAGCCAAAAATACATATGCAGGTGCAATTTCTGATGGATGTCCTGGTCTTCCCAATGGAGTATCCTCACCAAAATCTTTTACATCACCCATTGTTGCAGGAATTAAAGGTGTAAGTATAGGCCCTGGAGCTACCGCATTTACCAATATATTTTTTTCTGCCAATTGTGCTGACAACGCTCTGGTAAATGAAGCAATTGCCCCTTTGGTAGCTGAGTAATCTACCATCATCTCATGCCCTTTATAGGCTGTTACTGAAGTCGTATTAATTATTCTTGCCCCTTCCTTAAGATGTTTCATTGCTAATTTTGTTAGATAGATCATGGATACAATATTAAGATCAAATGTCTGCTGCATCTCACTAAAAGTGATATCTTGAAGATCTTTATTAGGATATTGAGTAGCCGCGTTGTTAACTAAAATATCAATTGAACCAAGCGCTTCAATAGTCTGATCAATTAATCTTTCACAATAATCATTATCGACTAAATCTCCTTTTATAAGAATACAATTCTGCCCCTCTGCTTCTACCAATTCTTTTGTCTTTTTTGCATCAACATCTTCATTAAGATATGCAATTACTACATCAGCTCCTTCTCTAGCAAAATGAACTGCAACTGCTCTGCCAATACCACTATCTCCCCCTGTGATTAATGCTTTCTTTCCTTTTAATTTGTCGCTACCTTTGTACGTTTCTTTAATCGTCTCCGGTGTTCTCTCCATTTTTTCCTGAATACCAGGTCTTTCCATTGTGTTCATAGTTTTTTTTTTAGTTAATTTTCTTGTCTAAAAGTACCTAAGAACTAAAATGTTTATTTGTGGTATCAGATGAAATATTATCTCAAAGGATAAGAAATCATTTAATAATCGAATATTATAAAAATACCAGAAAAAGATATTTTCAATAAACATGCTTTCTCTAAACTCTATTTAACCAGCGTTTTTAAAGTTTTCTTTATCTACTACTTGTTTTATTGAGTTAAATTTATGTGGATACAGACAAAACCAGGAATAAAAAGTTATAGATCTTTATAAAAGATAATTCATCTCCAGAATCCAAATACATCAAATTTAACTTATGGATGAACACGTTTTATTATGGTTCAAAAATGACCTTAGATTACACGATAACGAATCGTTGATAAAATCAATTAAAAGCGGTAAGCGAATAATACCTGTTTTCTGTTTTGACCCTCGACAATTTGATACTATATCCTTAGGTTTTCCCAAAGCAGACCTAGTGCGGATTGAATTTCTATTTCAATCAGTTCTAGATCTAAGAAAAAATCTAAAAAAAATTGGTGGTAATCTTTTAATTCTAACTGGCAAACCAGAAGATTTATTATCAGAATTAGTACATAGATATAATTGCAAAACTGTATTTGCAGAAAAAGAATTTGCAACAGAAGAACTTCATTTAATTGAGTCTATTGAAGAAAATTTTAATAATGAGTGTAACTTCAATTTTTCCTGGGGACGTACGCTTTATCATATTAATGACATACCTTTCTCTATCGATACTATTCCACGTACCTCAAAAGCATATAGAATTAAAACTCAAAAGGAGACTAAAATTAGACCAGTTTTCCCTACTCCTGATAAGATTTCTGTTGTAGAAATTGACATTGATGAGTGGGGCAAACTTCCTGTAGTTACTAAAATTGGAAGTAACAGAGAAAAAAATTATTCTCTTACTTACGTTGAAGGAGGCGAATCAAAAGCTTTAGAAAGATTATCCTATTATTTATTCGAATCAGAATCGCTCACTAACTATCGCTGGACTAGAAATCGATCTCTTGGATTAGATGATAGTTCTAAATTTTCGGCATATCTGGCTCTTGGCTGTATATCGCCAAGAAAAATTTATGAGGAAATCAAAATATATGAAAGAGATATAAAAAAAAATCAAAGTACCTGGTGGATGGTATTCGAAATAGTATGGAGAGATTATTTTACTTTTAAACTTATGCGTTTTCAAAATGCAGTCTATCACACCGCTGGATTTTCTAAGAAAAAATTAGAATTTAATAACGATAAGTCATTATTCAGAAGGTGGTGTGAAGGAAGAACTGGTATTCCCTTTGTGGATGCCCACATGCGTCAGCTAAATGAAACAGGTTATATGAGTAACAGAGGTCGTGTTAATTGTTCTTGTTTTTTAATTCACGATTATCTTGTTGATTGGACTTGGGGAGCCGCTTACTTTGAATCCAAATTAATTGACTACGATGTTGCTGCTAACTGGATGAATTGGCATACACAAGCTTATGAAACCTGGTATACAAATCCTATTCATCAAGGCCATAAATACAAGGAATATAATTTTGTAAAAAAATGGATTCCTGAACTAGAAAATTTATCAGAACCACTTGTCTTAATACCTTGGATGCTTACAGATAAAAAGAAGAATTCATTATCATATCCAGTTCCTGCTAAGATCATGTCTAAATGGAATAGATCAATCAATAGAATACAAAAGGAAATTTTAGAAAAAAAATAATATTAATTTTGTTAATATAATAAGAAGTCGATTTTCAGTTATTTTAGAATACTTTTATAGCTTGGATTTTCTTATAAGGTTATTAATGTCAACAGCTTAAGCACATTTAAAACTATCAATAGAACAGACTACACAACATTAAATTGTCTTACATCAATTACAAGCTAAATAAATGAGTGATCAAATTTACAGGAAATGTCAAAAATGTGGTACAATGAATTTAAATCAAGACTATTGTGTACAATGTGGTGCCATAGTCAATACCACTCTGAAAAGAAAAATAGAACGCGAAAAATTAATAAAAAAGAAAGCGAGTTTACAAGCTCAAAATAAAAAAAACAAAGTATCGTCTTTTATTGAAAGATCACAAACTCATCCAAATGTTATAATTCGATATACCGCGAAATTCTTATATTCTATTTGGTTACTAGTAATAGCAATAGGATCTCTTATTGCTTTCATAATTGGATATATCGCAGCTTAAAGAATTAAAAACTAACGAGTAATGCTAGTAATTAGAAATCTTCAAAGATTATACTTTCCGGTTTTTGGCATCCTCGCGATTGCAATATATGGGTTACAATCGATTCAATATCCTCTGCACCCAATATTAAATAATTATGTAAACGACTTTTTATGTATACCGATCGTACTTTGGGTTTGCTTAAAAATTATTAGATATCTTAAGGGAAATAGTTCATTACAAATACCATTAGCATTACAGGTAACCGTTACTATTATTTTTTGTCTTTACTTTGAATACTATTTACCCATTAATAATAACAGATATACTAGTGATTTTTATGATGTAATCTTATACTTTTCTGGAATGTTTTTTTTCTACTTTATGGAAAGCACTATTTATTTTAAAGAAGAATGTTACTAATAACTTTAACAAAATGATAATATTTATTGCTGTAATGTAAGCCTATTACCTCCGCCTAATATAGTAGAATTTTAAAACAAAAACATGTCTCTTACACAGCAATTAAAAGAAAAAGCAGCATTATCAGTTAATAAACATCCAGAAAATATCCGTGAAGTAATGAATAAGGCTATCCAAGAATTAGCAGATAGTCAACTTATTCCTAAAGCTTTAAAAACAGGTGATACCATACCAAAAATAATACTCCCAAATGCTTCTAATAAACTCGTTTCAGTACAAGAATTACTTCTGGATAACAAAGTAATTCTTTCATTTTACAGAGGAGGTTGGTGTCCTTATTGCAATCTAGAATTACGTGCATTGCAAAATTCGCAAGAAAAGTTCAAAAAACTAGGAGCTATTCTTGTAGCGATAAGCCCTGAAACTCCGGATAATTCACTCTCTACTTTAGAGAAAAACAATCTTAGTTTTGAAATATTATCTGATGTAGATAATGTAATATCAAGTGCCTTTAATCTCACGTTTACTTTACCAAAAGATTTAGTAGAAATATATAACAACTTTGGTATCAATCTAGAACAAAGTAATGGTAATAAGAAAAACCAATTACCAATTGCTGCTACTTATATTATTGACCAAAATGGAACTATTATATATGATTTCATAAAAGAAGATTATAAAGAAAGAGCGGATCCTGATAAAATAATTAAAAACTTAACTAAATAATAGTTAACTATATGCTATTTGTTGTAGGTATTGTAAAATAGACTACCTCGACCTAAGGTTGTGAAATTTCAACACAAAACCGCTATACTATAAAAAGCTGAAAACAATAGTATTTTATACTGATGCTATACGCCACACTGGAATCAGAGTCTCAAGGAATTCTATTGATAAATGGATGAAACATCTTATAAATTTTTTAACAACCTACTAAATAAATTACATCTCAATAATAGCTGTGATATTAAAATTAATAGAAATGACCAAGTCTATAAAAATCGAAACAAAAAAATAGAAAATAATGTTAGTTTGGTTAGTTTAGTAAATCCCATTGCTATTTTAGGAATGGGATTTATTCTTTCTAACCACGATTTATTTTAGTATCATTTTTATGTTTCCTAATTTAGCATATAATTGATCTTAGCAGCTTTTCTTCAATAAGAAATACGAATACCACTTTTAGAATATTGCTAACAGAAAAAATTGATTATTTCAGATATTTTATACAATGCAAAAGCTCTTTACCGTACTGTTATTAGTTTCCTATATTATCTCAGCTACCGTAAATGCTCAGACAATAACAGATACTACGATAGTAGTAAAAAGCACCTCTCTTAGCCTTTCTGTTGATAGTATTCCTTTGTACAAGCAATTATCAGTAAAGGCTTATAAAAAAGGTGATTTCCAAAGTTATAAGAAGTATTGTGACGCAGTTTTAGAAATCGCAAGAAAAAATAACTTAGAAGAATTAAGAATTCAATGCCTCATAAATCTTGGTATTTATCATAGTAATTTAAATCAAAGTGACTTAGCGCTAGAAATGTATCTGGAAGCCTCTAACGCACTGGAGTCATTACCAGAAAACAGAGTTGCTAAAATGACAATTTTAGTTAACATAGGTAACTTATATAATTCTATAGGCGATTATAAAAAAGCGAGAACATCTATGCTAAAGATTATAAAACTTGCCGAACATCAAGAACAATCCGAGCCATATTTAATTGCAGCTTATTCAGCATTAGGAAATACAGCAATGTTAACTAAAAAGTATACGGAAGCATTAGTATATTATAATAAAGTAAACAACCTGGCTACTAAAATAGGACGTACTGATTTCTTAATAACATCACTCAATAATACAGCTGATTGTTATTTAAAATTAGAGGAATACAAAACGGCAATTAAAATTGGTAATAAGGCTTTATTACTAATCACATCAGAGGATTCTGTTGAAAATAAAGCTCATGTATTGTTGGTTATAGGAGGTGCTCATAGTAAATTAAAAAAACCTTTGGACGCACTTCCATTTTTAAAAGAAGCAAAAAAAATTGCTATCAAAGGAGGTTTTTTAAAAATACAAATGGATGCGCATAAGTATCTTGCTGATATATATGAATCCATAGGGAATATAGAAAATTCTCTGGAAGAACAAAAAGGATATACGGCTATTAGAGAAATATATCTTACAACATTATCAAAAGCGCAAAGACTAGAAATTAAAAACGAATCTGAGAATAAATCAACCCTTATTTCCACTCAAAAAGATAAACTTGCTTTCCTTAATAAAGAAAAACAGATCTACACTCTACTAGGAACTATTCTAATTTTGTCAATAGCTATTATATCTTTTATCTTCCTCAAAAAACGTAAGAAATTAAAAAATCAATCAGAACTATTAAAAGAAGATAAAAAGTTACTAAAAAATGAAAATGAAGTGCTAAAAGATAAACTTAATGCACTTGCTCTAAAAATTCAAAAACAAAAAGCTTCTAAAAAAAATACTGAATCAGTATACAAAGCTTCTTCATTATCCATAGAAGATCAAAAAAAACATATGCAACGGATTTTGAATTTTATGGAAGAAGAAAAGCCATATCTGGATCATGAGATCAAACAATCAGATATAGCAAATGATCTATCCATAAGTGTTCATCTTTTCTCAGAAATTTTAAACTCCTGTTTTCAGAAAAATTTTAATAATTTTATTAATCTGTATCGTGTAAACGAAGCTAAACAATTGATGAAAGAACCTACCTATAGAAACTACAAAGTATTAGCCATAGGGTATGAAGCTGGTTTTCCTAGTAAAACATCATTCAATAGAGTTTTTAAAAATCTTGTAGGGCTTACCCCAACAGAATACAGAAAAAAAATTGCATCATAGCATATACTTTTTTTAATCAAATTATTTTTTAAAAATTAGTGAATTTTAATTCTGTACTATATTTTTAAACAATATTCCTTCTTTTCTATAGATCAATACTGTAATTTGTGCTTCTTCCCATATGTATATTTCTGGTTGACTTTTGACCTCCCACTCTTCTTTTCGATGTTTTATGATTTGATTTTGCCAGCTCCCATTATAGGTTATATCCATTTTGATCAACCCTTTTGTCCATTGATCTACCTCTGCAGGGTTTACCTTTACAGCATATTTATAGTTCCAGGAGGATGCACCAGGAATGGACATTCTATTGTTAGAAAAACCATTCACATTAAATAATTCAAATTCTGAATCATAAATTTCTGTAGGTACTTTGATCACTGTTTTCAATATAGTGATTCTCTCTTCTTTCGTTTTATAAGTGTTGCTATCAAGTATCGTCACATTTTTAGGTTGTAACTTACAACCAACCAACAATGTTATGAATATTAGAGAAATATATTTCATGATATAGAATAGTTTACATTAATTCAGAAGATGAGAATCCTAGAGTAAACATACTTTATTTTTTCTATTCTAAATAGTTGTACCTATAAACTATCTTCTAATAATTTTTGCAATGTCTTTGCTCTTGATTCTGTTTGACCAATATTAGTAATAGGTTTATGATCAAGAATAATTGTTTTATCCGACATAGTACACCATTTATTAGGGCTACTGATACCTTGCTCATTTTTAATTATTATTTTTTCTAGTCCTTCTTGCACCGCTTCTTTGCCCATCTCATCTGCGCAAATACTTTCTAAAGCAGCAAGTACTGGTTCAAAATAAACTTTAGTCCAGCAGTCATCATATAAATGACTCTTACCATCCAATGTGAGACTCTCCCATTGCACTTCAAATTCCAGATTTTTACTGGCTGTTTTATTTATTTTTTTTACCAACTCTTGATACGTAGTTTCCTGATACGATTTCAATACTCTTTTTTCTGCTAACCCCATACTTCTATTTTTTAAATATATGTTTTATATAATTACAAAACTAAAAATGATCTTATTTGCGATTTTAGTTTTGTAATCTTTGTTGTATAAGACAAATTTATCCTTTGTTATTAGAAAAAAAGTTCCAATTTATAATTTGGAACCTGTTAGTCTAAAAATATGTATTTCACTATGTCCATATCAGTAAAATAATTATATCAGGCTTTCATTATTACTTTACCAAACCACATCATTACTTATATAGATATATAAATTATTTTTTTAATAGTTGATTAACTGTAAAGGATTGAGAAACTGGTAACTGATCCTTAATATTAAAAAACTCATCAAATTGCTTTTTAGGAGTTGTTTTATAATACCAAAGTAAACTTGCTATAAATGAGCTAAGATCAGGGCTAATCACCTGCCTATCATCATAATCATGCCAAAACTCAATAATTTGGCCTGTTTCCTTTGTAAAAACACCTTTTAAATCATAACAAATATAACTACCACCTCCATTAGAAAATATCGGTATCCAATGTGCATTCCACCAATTTTCTATCTTAAAATCATATCCGATCATTCTTGTTAATTCTTTATTTCCTTCTAATGCATTATGTAACGACTCGAACATCGAATTGTTTACAAACGCTTCATATGAATCTTGCTGCTGACCATTTTTCCATTGGTAAAAAAGCTTAAGATCATCCGGCAACTCAATAGAGTACTATAATACTCCCCATTTTTAAGACAGCTATTTAAATTGTAAATTTAACGCTGTACATATGAAAAAATCGAGAAGAAAATTTAGTTCTGCATTCAAAGCAAAGGTTGCTTTGGAAGCTATCAAAGATCAACTTACTCTGCAGGAAATCGCCTCAAAGTTTGACATTCATCCTTCCCA